>DATAEV010000243.1:0-2762 GCA_036257875.1 Actinomycetota bacterium
CGCCCGGCGAGCGCGTCCGCGTCGGGGAAGAACTGGTGCCCGGCGGGCACGTCGCTCACCCGGACCGCCGGACCCCATGTCTGCCCGTCGTCGATCGAGCGGGACACGTAGACCGCGCCCTGCGCGACGTCGTCGGTCCCGAACGTCCCGGGCCCCGTGGAGGAGTAGCTCGTGTCGCTCGGCTCGATCGTGTCGGGGTCGCTCGCTTGCCAGACCGAGAAGACGCCCTCGAGCTCGCCCGTCGGGTCCGACGTCAACCGCGGCTCAAGCGGCACGCGGGCGAACACGAACTCTGACGGGCACAGCTCGGTGCCGTCGCCGCAATCCCTCGCGGTGTCGAACGGGTTGTAGCCGACGATGTCGGCAATCTTGACCGGGTTGGAGAACGTCAGGCCGCCGTCGTCCGAGCGGACCACCGACACCCCGAAGTTCCGGTGCGCCGACGACGTCTCGAAGTCGCGCCACGAGACGTAGATATCACCATCGGCCTCGACCGCGATGTCGCATCCCTGGCCGGCGGTCTTGCCCGCGATCGAGATCCCCTTCGTGAAAGTCTCGCCCTCGTCCGTCGAGCGCGCGAAGTAGATCCTCGACGTCCCGAACCCGGGGAACTTCGTCCAGCACTCGTACAGGTTCCCGTCGAACGGACCGCCCGTGCGGTCGACCTCGATCATCTCCTTGTCGTGGAAGATGCCGAAGAAGTTCGCCGCCGGGGGTCCCTGCCCCACCACCGTCGTGTCGACGTAGTCGAGCGGATAGGTGGTGTAACCGTCGTCGCCGGGTTGCAGGACGTCGTACCGAGCCACCCACACGTCTGAGTTCGTGCCGGGACCGGCGAACTGGTTGTACGAGATCGAGCCGAAGTAGAAGTGCTCGCCGGTCCGGTCGAAGGCGCCGACCGGGTCGCTCGCCGCGTTCGCGCGCCCGAACACGGGCGATGCCATGCCTTCCTCGGAGGTGTCCGCCGGGTACCCAGGGACGAGCGAGTCCGTCCAGGTGGTGCCGCCGTCGGTCGAGAACCCGAGGCCCATCCAGTCCGAGCAGTAGTCGTTCCACCCGGCGATCACCAGATCCGGGTTCGTCGGCGAGACGACCGAGAACGGCTCGTTGTTCTGGACGTGCGCCCCCATCAGGTTCTTTGGGTCGTCGTCGTTGCACGAGTCGATCGCGTCGTCCGTCCCGCCGTCGTGGCGGACGTAGAGCTGATCGGTGACCAGGTCGTCCTGCGCTCCCACCGTGGCCTGCGCGAAGGCGCTCGGTGCCGGGAAGGCGACCGCAAGCACGGTCACCACGAGGACGATGAGCGATCTCCTCATCGGCAAGCCCTCCTCTCGTGTCGAGGGACTCGGGCCCCTCGACGCTTGCCTCCCCCGTCCCTCGACCGTATCACCGACCTACGCGTTCCCGCCAAGCCACGACCCCCCATGGATCCGAGACTCGGATGGATGAGCCTGGCGGAGGATCAGGGCAGCCGCCATGGTCGATGCTATGTCGCGGAGCGGCGACGGTCGGCCGGCTCCTTGCCTTCTCTTGTCCGAAGGGTTGAAACTCGAGGTCCGCGTTCCGGAGGAGGATCCCGTGGCGGTGGTGCTCAAGAAATCGAAGGCGATCGTGACGGAGCCGCTCGATGTCGAGGAGGGGAAGCTGAGCCTCGTCGACGTGATCGCTCAGGCCGAGGGCGCGCCGGTCTCGGCCGGCATCTGCGAGATCTGGGCTTCGGCGCCGGTCGAGTTCGACTACGACAACGATTGCGCCGTGTGCTACATGCTCGAAGGTAGCGTCACGCTCACCGAGGATGGCACCCGGCACGACTTCGAGCCTGGTGATGTGGTCTTCGTCCCCCAGCAGGCCGGCCTCAAGGTCTCCTGGGAGACGTCTTCGTACGGCAAGTTTTTCTACGTGACCTATCCACACTGGCGCTAGGGCGACCTCAGCCGCGCGTCCGATCGGGATAGGCCGGCGCGCTCGAGGAGCCCGGGACATTCCCGAGGGAAATCAGCGGGCAGGCACCGGTTGCACGCGATCAACCGCTTGCCTGCTCATGCGCTCCGGTTTTACCTCTTGACGGCGAGGTCTCGGCTGACCGAGAGCAACCCGTCGGGAAGGTGACGACCCCCAGCGAGTGAGAACTGGGGGCCGTCGACTTTCACTGACACGGTTCGAGACTGCACTACCCCACGCTGATCGAGCCTTGCATCCACGGATGGATGGCGCAGAGATAGAGCAGCGTGGTTCCCGCGGGCGCCGACACCACCGCGTTGACGGAGCCGTCGGGGGGGAGCAGCAGCGAGTCTCCGGGGGCATCAAGCCCTGGAGTTCCTGCGTTGAGCACCGGGACCGGCGGAGCAGGCGGATTCGGGAAGTGACCGGCCAGGGCGACAGCACAGGGCTGCGGAGGTGGGCCGGGATCCTGGCAGCCGAACACCTCGTCGAGGGTGGCGGGAAGCTCGGCGACGACGGTGACGGTGTGAGGAGCTGCGACTTGGCCCTCGTCCACCCAGGTAATCTCCTGCCCCGAACTCACGTTGATGGGACCAGGGGAGAAGCGGAAGGTGCTCTGGATCATCGCGTTCGGTACGAACCGCTCTCCCCCGCGCACCGCAACGATCGTGGAGCTGGCCCCGGCGGCCACGTCGATCGACAGAGCGAGAAGCAGAGCTGCCCCCAAAGCGACCATGAACTTTCGCATCTCGCCTCCTCCTTCGTTCCGTCCCCTTTGGGACGGTGGGCCGGTACGCGACAATGCTGTGCGGACGGTGGAT
>DATAEV010000193.1:0-3119 GCA_036257875.1 Actinomycetota bacterium
AGACTCAGGGTCGCTGCTTCGTCAGCGTGATGTCCATCCAATCCGTCCACGTCGAGTCGCCCGACAGCCGTTCCCAGCGGCCGGTGATCACATCGCCGTCGGCGCTGAGCTCGCCGGAGAATCTCGTGTCTGGGCCGCGCATCGTCCAGACCGATCGATCGCGTTCCTTGGCCAGGTCCGCCTCGTACGCCGTCGGGCCATCGCTTCCGAAATACTGGGTGACGTAGCGACCCCGCTCGGGGTCGAAGCCGATGATTCGGCGCCATCGACCTTGAGGTCCCCGACTCGAGCGTCCACCCGATGGAGCATCGCGACCCCCTCGACCAGCCACTCGTAGGTGTCGATGGCGTCGATCCGTTCGGCAGGCATCCCCACGGTCGCTCTCGTCCATCCCTCCGTCTTCCACCTCCCGACGAGCACCTCGAGACGTTGAAGTGGTGCGTCGGCAACCGTGCTCATCGCTCATCGGTCTCCATCTGCCCCAAGGCGAATCGGTTGCCCTCCGTGTCGTTGAACATGGACCACCAACCGAAGGGCATGCGGATGGGCGGCTGCGGGAACCGGACGCCGCGAGAAGAGAGCTCGTCGTACGTCGCTTCCACGTCGTCGCAATGGAACATCACGTCCGACGTCGGAACCTCGTCCGGGACGGCTCGGTCGTTGCGCGACCATTCCTCCCGCGCACTCAGCACGAGTCTGACCCCGTCGGGAGAACGCACCTCGATCCATCGTTCCTCTCGGTACGGTGCGTCCACGACGACCTCGAACCCGATCGTCTCGGTCCAGAACGTCTTCGCCCGCTCCTGGTCATGGACCGGGACGATGATGTTGCTCACGCCGCTGATCATGACGCCCCCTTCCTCCCAGTTGATCCGTGCCGGAGCCGCTCCACTCCGCGATAAGGAGCCGTTCGAGAAGGTCGAGGGTTCGTTGCTGATCGGCGAGATGCTCCTCGAGTCGCTCGCGGTGGAGCTCGAGGTACCTGCGGACGAGCTCAGGGTCATGTGCTCGGACCATCGCGGCGATCTCCTCTGAGGGCATCGCCTGATCCTCTAGCATGGAGATCGCGTAGGAAACCGACCCGGACGGGGTCGGGTGGATGTCGGTAGAGGTCATGACACCGCAGCTCTCCCTTCGGCGATGACCGTTCGGCCGGGCGACGCCGTCCGACTCCTTTGGAGGAGCAGGATCCCCATCGACAACAGCCACAGCGTGATAACGGTCGGCCCGAAGATCGTCAGGACCCGCGACGCCGTGGTCGGCTCTCCGAAGAGCGCCTGGACCAAACCGGCGCCGATCGAGGCGACCCCAGCGACGACGGCTACCCAGCCGAGCCATCGCGGGTACACACGGCTCACCGCCACCGCCAAGCCGAACAGGATGAACGTGGCCGCCGCGAAGACGAAGTTGAACAGGCTCGCGAGGGCGAAGTTGATCGTTTCGTTCACGTGGACGAGACCGAGCGCCCTGGCGCTGTCCGCGGGAGCCGCGCTCGCCCACTCCTGGGCGAGTTGCCGAGCGGCGACCCCGTCCAGGATCACGAGGATCAGCCCGATGGTGACTCCGGCGACCCCCGCGAACAGACCGAACCGCGCAAGCGCACCCGCGAGGCCCTCGCGGATCGACAAGTAGATGGCCACCAGCCCTCCGAGCATCAGGAAGATCCCCAGAACGATCGCGAGGTGGATCGGGGTCCAGAGATCGCTGTCGGCGATGACCTGGGCCACGCCTACCGGGTCGTCCTCCGGCGTGACCGGATGCACGAGGTTGCCGACCCCGCCGAGGATGGCCCCGACGATCGCGGCCCACCCTCCGATCCTCAACACCCACCGCGTATCCGCAGCAACGTCGGGCATGGCTGTCCCTCCCCTGGGTCTCCCTCCTCGGTCCGCAAGCATGGACCGTAGCCCTCGTCCGCCGGTCCGACCTCGACCTGTGGGGGTGACTTGCGCTCCGACCCCAGGGGGAGGCGGCTCGACGGCTCCGGACCTACAGTCCCGATGTGATCGGTGACTCGGAGCAGGGTTGGTTCGAGGGAGGGAAGCTCCGTCGCCTCGTTCCCTTGTTCGCCCTGGCGGTCGCCGTCGTCGCCTGGGGAACCGAACCGTCGACGACGAGCGACCTCACGCTGGTCGCGCTTTCGGTCGTCGCGTTCTTCGTGTGGGCCTACGTGCCTCGCATGCCGCTCTGGGTCCTGACGGTCGTCGTGATCGTCCCCACCGTGTTCGCGCAACGCACGGGAGAGCTCGAACCACTCATGTTCGAAGCATCCGTGCTCGCATTCGTCGTGGGGCGATGGTCGCCGTCGCTCAGATCGGCTCTGCCGCTCGGCGCCGCCGCGGTCGCCACACCATTGCTCGTGGCGGCGGTCCAGGATCCGGCCGAGGTGGGCGTCGCCAACTGGGTCCTGGGGACGATCTTCCCGTGGGCCCTCGGGCGTGCGCTCGCCAGCCAGGAGCAGCTCGCGATCCAGCTCGACGACATGCGGGCCGAGATGAACCGGCAGGCGCTGTTCGACGAGCGCCGTCAGATCGCACGAGATGTTCACGACTTCGTCGGACACGGGTTGGCGGCCGTCATGCTCCAGATCACAAGCGCGCGCCACGTGATGCGCCGCGACCCGGCGGCCGCCGAGGACGCGCTCCGATCGGCAGAGGCGGTCGGTCGCCGCAGCATGCAGGAGCTCCGGCGGACGGTCACGGTGCTCCGGAGCAGCGAGGACGGCGGCGCGGAGCCACTCCCATCGGTGGACGAGATCCCGGCCCTCGTCGACCAAGCTCGTGCGGGAGGGATCGACGTCGAGCTGCGGATGCCGGCGGACGTCCGATCGATCCCTCCCGGCGTCGGCGTCGCGCTCTACCGCATCACGCAGGAAGCCCTCGCGAACGCGGCTCGCCACGCGCCGCGGGCGCACACGGACGTCGAACTCGCCCTGGCCGACGGGGTGGTGAGCGTCGTCGCCGAGAGCAGTGGGCCGCTGATCCCCGAAGCCCCATCCGATCGCGGCCGACCTCGATACGGGCTGGTCGGCATGCAGGAGCGGGCGACCGCGCTCGGCGGCGCACTGGATGCGGGTCCCATCCCGCACGGCTGGCGCGTGACCTGCGAGATCCCGTTGG
>DATAEV010000205.1:0-10513 GCA_036257875.1 Actinomycetota bacterium
GAGTACGCGGTCGACTTCGTGTTCGCGTGGCAGGGCGGCGCGTCCGTTCAGCAGTACGGCGCGGCGTGCCCGAGCGCCGACCCCGGCGCGGCCTCGCCCTGTTCGCTCGCGCTCGCGAACATGACCGGCGCGAACCGACTGTTGATCGGTCTCGGCTGGACGAGCGTGGTGTTCATCGCGTGGTACCGGACGCGGCGGGCGCGCCGGACGCTCCCGGACGGAGCGCCGGCGCGCCCGCCGGCCTGGTCGGGCGTGGCGCTGGATCGCACGCACTCCGTGGAGATCGCGTTCCTCGCCGTGGCGACGCTCTACTCGCTCACGCTGCCGCTGAAGTCCAGCATCACGCTGATCGACAGCGCGGTCCTGTTGACCCTCTTCGTGCTCTACTCGATCCGGCTGACGAAGGCACCGGTGGAGGAGCCGCACCTGGTGGGCCCAGCCCTGTGGATCGCGTCCTTCGGCGTGGCCGCGCGGCGGGCGAGCGCGATCGCGATGGCCGTCTGGGCGGCGTTCGTGATCGTCCTCAGCGCCGAGCCCTTCGCCCATTCCCTCGTGCAGACCGGGCGCGAGTACGGGATCTCGGAATTCTTCTTGGTGCAGTGGCTCGCGCCGCTTGCCTCGGAAGCGCCCGAGTTCATCGTGGCCGGTCTGTTCGCGTGGCGGCTGCAGACGGGGATCGCGCTCGGCGCGCTCGTGAGCTCGAAGGTGAACCAGTGGACGTTGCTCGTCGGTTCGCTCCCGATCGTGTTCGCGATCTCCTCCGCCAGCCGGCACGGGTTGCCGATCGCCGGGACCCAGGCCGGCGAGCTGCTGCTCACCGCATCGCAGTCGCTGTTCGCGGTTGCGATGCTGGTCAACCTGCGGATGTCCCTCGCCGAAGCCAGCTGGATCTTCGGTCTGTTCTGGGCACAGTTCATCGCCTCCTTGGTCGGCGGGGAGCACCTGCACGAGGAGGTGCTGTTCGTGGCGTCGGCCGTCTACCTGGTCGCCGGCGTCTGGATCCTCTCCGTGAAGCGCCGCGACGCTCGCTCCCTCCTGCGCGACGGTCTCCGCACGCCGTACGCCGAGATGGTCCGGAGGTGACGTCGCCGCCCCGTAGCCTGGACCGGTGGACCCGCAGGCGTTCCTCGACCACCTGACCGCCGATCCCGAGACCGACGGATCCTTGGTGCACGTGCAGGACCTTCCCGCGCGCGCGCCGCTCGTGCGTCCGTTCCCAGCCGACCTTCCGGACGTGCTGGTCGGCCGGCTGGGACTGCTCGGGATCGAGGGCTTGTACCCGCACCAGGCCGAGGGGCTCGAGGTGCTCGCGAACGGCCGCGACGTGATGCTCGCGACGGGGACCGCCAGCGGGAAGTCGCTCGTGTACCAGCTCGCGTTCGCCCACGCCGCGCTCACGATCCCGAAAGCCACGGCGTTGTTCCTGTTCCCGACGAAGGCCCTCGCACGCGACCAGCTCCGCTCGGTCCGTTCGCTCAAGCTTCCCCAGCTCAAGGCCTCGGTCTACGACGGGGACACCCCGCAGGCGGAACGCCCGCTGATCCGGACGAACGCGAACCTCGTGCTGACCAACCCCGACATGCTCCATGCCTCCTTGCTCCCCGATCACGCCCGGTGGGCCGACTTCTTCCTCCGGCTCTCGCTGGTGGTGGTCGACGAGGCGCACGTGCTCCGCGGGGTCTTCGGGTCCCAGGTCGCGATGGTCCTTCGCCGGCTCCGGCGGCTGATCGCCGCCCACGGCGGCGACCCCCGCTGGTGCCTCGCAACCGCCACCGTCGGGAACCCGGGCGAGCTGGCCACCCGGCTCACGGGTCTGGACGTCGACGTCGTCGAGCGCGACGCCTCGCCGCGCGGCCGGAAGCTCTTCGCGCTCTGGAACCCGCCGGTGATCGACGACGAGACCGGCGCGCGGCGGAGCGCGTTGACGGAAGCCTCCTGGGTGATGACCGGTCTGGTCGAACGTGGTGCGCGCACGATCGGGTTCACCCGGAGCAGGCGGGCCGCGGAGCTGCTCGCCGAGTTCACCCGTCGAGGACTCTCCGACGCCCAGCTGCGGACGCGGGTGAAGAGCTACCGGGCCGGCTACCTGGCGGAGGATCGCCGCGCGATCGAACGGCAGCTCGCCGACGGCGAGCTGGTCGCGGTCGCCTCCACGAACGCGCTCGAGCTCGGGATCGACATCGGCTCGCTCGACGCGGCCGTGCTGACGGGCTATCCCGGCACCCGGGCATCGATGTGGCAGCAGGCGGGCCGGGCGGGACGGCGCGAGGCCGAATCGCTGGCCGTCCTCGTCGCGCAGGACGATCCGCTCGACCAGTACCTCGCGCAGCATCACGAGGAGCTCTTCGACCGGCCGGCCGAGGACGCCGTGATCGACCCCACCAACCCATACGTGATGGGGCCGCACCTGCGCTGCGCGGCGCGCGAGCTGCCGCTCGCCCCGGACGACGTCGGGACGTTCTTCGGTCCGCAGGCCGAGCCGCTGCTCGAGCAGCTGATCGCCGACGGATCGCTCGCTCGACGCACAGGCGGAACGGTCCACGACGTGGGAAGGACGTCCCCCCACCGCGAGGTCGACATCCGCGCGGGATCGGGCCACGTGTATCGGATCGTGCTCCGGGGGACCGGCGAGCTGCTCGGCACCTCGGACGAGCACCGAGCGTTCGGCACGCTGCATCCCGGTGCGGTGTACCTGCATCAGGGGGAGCAGTTCCTGGTCCAGGAGCTGAACCTCATCGATCGTGTGGCGGTGGTCGCCGAGGCCGACCCCGACTTCTACACGCAGGCGCGCGACGTCACGGACATCCAGATCGTGGACGTACGGGAACGGCGCGCGCTCGGCGACGCCGAGGTGTGGTTCGGCGATGTGCAGGTGACGAACCAGGTCGTCGGCTACGTCCGGAAGCTCGTCTCGACCAACGAGGTCGTCGGGGATCATCCCCTCGCGCTGCCGCCGGTGACCCTCGGGACGCGCGCGACGTGGTGGACGATCCCCGGCAAGCTCTTCGATGCGGCATCCGTCGGCCCGCGCCAGCTCCCCGGCGCGATCCACGCGGCTGAGCACTGCGCGATCGGCCTCCTGCCGCTGGTCGCGACCTGCGACCGCTGGGACGTCGGCGGCGTATCCACGCCCGTGCACGAGGATACCGGCCTCACGACGATCTTCGTCTACGACGGCTACGAGGGTGGCGCCGGCGTCACCGAGCGGGGCTTCCGCAACGTCGAACGGTGGTTGCAGGCGACGCTCGAACGCCTCCGCGATTGTTCGTGCCGCGACGGGTGCCCGTCCTGCGTGCAGTCGCCGAAGTGCGGCAACGGCAACGAGCCCTTGGATAAGGCGGCCGCGGCCGCGCTGCTCGCGGTCGTGCTCCGCGCGTGATCGGCTCGCGGAGCTACTCGACCGTGCACTCCTCGCCGAACCGATCGGCGAACGTCTGGCCGGCGTGCGCGTTGGCGGTGTCGATGCCGTGACGCGCGGCCTCGGCGGCGGTGACGAAGACGACGCTCCCAACGTCCGGGACGTCGCACACCCAACGGACGGTCCGCGGCACGCCGGCGTGCGCGGGGACGATGAGGGTGAGCGTGAGGACGATCGCCGCGCTCACCGTTCCGAGGAGTCGCTTCATCGGGGGGCCCCTCTCTCCGTGATGGCCAACCCTAGGTACGGCCGATCGAAGGAGTCAAGTCGGGTCGTGGCGACCGACTAATCTGCGTCCGTGCGCCTCACGCCCACCGAGGAAGACCGGATCCGGATCTTCTCGGCAGCGGAGCTCGCCCGTCGGACGCTCGCCCGAGGGCTGCAGCTGAACGCCCCCGAGGCGATCGCGCTCGTCTGCGACGAGATGCATGCCGCGGCGAGGGGGGGTGCTTCGTACGAAGACGTCCTCCGAGCGGGGCGCGCCGCAGTCGGGCCAGACCAGGTGCTCGACGGCGTAGCCGACGTCGCGCGTGAGATCCGCGTGGAAGTGCTGCTCGAGGAAGGCTCCCGTCTCGTCGTGCTCCGCGAGCCGTTCGGCCCGCGCTCCCAGGACGGACCCGGCGCCATACGATTCGCGGAGGGGGACGTCCTGCTCGCTCCGGAGCGACCACGCATCACGCTCACCGTCACCAACACGTCGGAACGCCCGATCCGCGTTTCCTCCCACTTCCCGTTCGACCAGGCGAACACGAAGCTGGCCTTCGACCGCGACGCCGCGCGAGGGTTCCGGCTGGACCTCCCCGCCGGGGATTCGTGGCGATGGGCACCGGGTGAGACCCGCGACGTCGACCTCGTGAGGTTCGGGGGCTCGGCCCGTGCCTGATCGCATCTCGAGGCAGGAACACGCGCTCCGACACGGGCCCACGACCGGCGACCGGGTGCGACTGGGCGATACCGACCTCTGGATCCGCATCGAAGACGACCTGACCGAGCCCGCCGATCAAGTCCTGTGGGGCTATGCGAAGAACTTCCGTTCGCGGATGGGCCAGTACGACCGCGCGACGTCCGAGAGCGAGCTCGACGCCGTGATCGGCGGCGCGATCGTCGTCGATCCGCTGCTCGGGATCGTCAAGGCCGACGTCGGCATCAAGGACGGACGCGTCGTGGGTATCGGGAGGGCCGGCAATCCGGACATCATGGACGGCGTCGACCTGACGATCGGCCCCGGGACCTGGCCGATCCCGTGCCACGGTCTGCTCGTTACGCCCGGCGCGGTCGACTCGCACGTCCATCTGCTGAGCCCCCGACTCGTTCCCGTCGCCCTGTCGGTGGGCATCACCACCCTCGTTACCGCCGGGTTCGAGGAGCCCGCGTGGCGGATGATCCGCACCTTCGAGGCGTTCGAGCGCCTGCCGGTGAACCTCGGTTTGCAGGCCTCGGCCCGAACGGAGGTCGCGGGATCCGCCGAGCGCGCGATCGAGTCGGGCGCGATCGGCCTGAAGGTCCACGAGGATTGGGGCGCCTCGGCCCGGATCGTCGACGCGACGCTCACGACGGCCGAGGCGTACGACGTCTGCGTCTGCCTGCATACGGACGGCCTCAACGAATCCGGCGAGCTGGAGGAGACGATCGCCGCGCTCGCCGGTCGGTCGGTCCACGCGTATCACGTCGAGGGCGCCGGTGGCGGACACATCCCGGATCTACTCAGGATCGTCCGCGAGCCGAACGTGATCTGCTCGTCGACGACGCCGAGCCTCCCGTACGGCCGGGCGGCTGCCGCCGAGCACGTCGACATGATCCTGATCGTCCACGAGGGGAACCCATCGCTCCCGGAGGACGTGGTGGCCGCGCGCGAGCGGATCCACCCGAAGACGATGGCCGCGGAGGGCCCGCTACACGAGCTCGGCGCGATCTCCATCGTGAATAGCGACTCGCAAGGTATGGGCCGGATCGGCGAGACGGTCCGCCGGACGTGGCAGCTCGCTCACGCGATGAAGGCGTGGCGCGTATCGGCGACCGGCGACGGATGGCCCGACGCGCTTCCGATCGAGGACGACGACAACCCAAGGGTCCTCCGCTATCTGGCGAAGCACACCGTCGAACCGGCGAGGACCCACGGCATCCACGAAGAGGTCGGATCCCTCGCACCCGGTCACCTGGCCGACCTGGTCCTGTGGGAGCCGTCGTCGTTCGGCGCGAAGCCTCTCGCGGTGATGAAGGGCGGAGCCATCGCCTGGGGCCCCATCGGCGAAGGCAACGCATCGGTGCACGGGGCGGAGCCGACCCGGTACGGTCGCGACTGGGGAGGAACGGGCGACGCCCCGGCGGGCCTCGCGGCCACCTTCGTCTCGGCGGCAGCGGTCGCGGCAGGCATCGAACGCACGCTCCGGACGCGCCGGCGGGTGGTCGTCGTCCGAGGAACGCGAGGGCTCCGGCGTACCGATCTGATCGCCAACACCGCGGTCCCGCCGATCGAGGTATCGCGGACCGACGGGGCCGTGACGCTCGACGGCCGGGAGCTCGCCGCCGAGCCCGTCTCGCACGTTCCGCTGAACCGCCGTTACTTCCTCTGAGTGCTGGTCAGGCTCGGCTCGATCGACGCGGGTCCATCCCTTGCGCCCCGGGGGCATGTTCGGCCAGACTCTGCCGGATGACGGAGGGGGAGGAGAGAGTCCGCACCCCGATCACCGACGAGGGCTCGGTGGAGCTGATCGGCGTGACCAAGCGCTTCGGCACGGTCACGGCGGTCGACGCGCTCGACATCCAGGTGCATCCCGGTGAGTTCCTCTCGTTGCTCGGGCCCTCCGGGTGCGGCAAGACGACCACCCTTCGGATGCTGGCAGGCTTCGAGGATCCCGACGAGGGCCAGATCAGGATCTCGGGCACCCCCGTGCAGGGCGTCCCTCCTCACAAGCGCAACGTGAACACGGTGTTCCAGAACTACGCGCTGTTCCCGCACATGACGGCCTCGGAGAACGTCGCCTACGGACTCCGTCAGAAGAAGGTGGACAGGGCCGAGATCGGACGCCGCGTCGGCGAGGCGCTCGAGATGGTGAAGATGAGCAGGCTCGCGGCTCGCAAGCCGCGCGAGATGTCGGGCGGGCAACAGCAGCGGATCGCGCTCGCGCGCGCGCTCGTGAATCGGCCGAGCCTGCTGCTGCTCGACGAGCCACTTGGCGCGCTCGACCGCAAGCTCCGCGAGGAGATGCAGATCGAGCTCAAGCTCCTCCAGTCGCAGGTCGGTATCACGTTCGTCTTCGTGACGCACGACCAGGACGAGGCGCTGTCCATGAGCGACCGGATCGCGGTGATGCTCGACGGGCGTGTCGAGCAGCTCGCCGATCCGGACACGATCTACGATCATCCAGAGTCGGCGTTCGTGGCCGGCTTCATCGGCAAACAGAACTTCTTCGAGGGGACATCGCGGGACGCGGGTTCCACCGTGGCGGGGGACGGATGGACCTTCCGTTCGTCGCTCGATCCGATCGGCGCCGTGGACGGCCGAGGCGCGCTTGCCGCCGTTCGACCGGAGGCCGTCGACGTGTCCGATGCGCAACCGTCGGACGGGAGGAACGCGATCTCGGGCGAGCTGGCGAGCATCTCCCATCTGGGGGACGTGATCCAGTTCGTCGTGCTCGCATCTGGGCGCAAGGAGGTCATCGCCCGGCTCCCACGCCCCGGCGCACCGCGATTGGAGGTCGGCGGTCAGGTGTGGTGCTCGTGGGAGGCAGGTGACACGCACGTGTTCGGGGCGGAGCAGGCCGAGATCGTGCTCGCCGATCCGGCGAGCGACGAAGCGGCCGCGATCGTCGGATGAAAACTGCAGGAGGGAATCAGAAGGAGGAAGGGGAATGAGCGAACCGGATGAGGGCCTGAGGATCCTGGCGTCGCCCGAGAGCGCGCAGCGGATCAGTCGGCGCGCGTTCATGGGCGGCTCGGTGGTGGTGGCCGTCGCCGGAGGCAGCATCTTGCTCTCGGCGTGTAACTCGAGCAGCAGCACGGCCGGAGCCGCGAGCTCGGGCGCCGGCTCGCCGGCCCTCGAAGACAAGCTGAACTTCCTCCACTGGGCCGCCTACGACGATCCGAAGCTCTTCAAGAAGTTCACCCAAGAGTTCGGACCCGCGTACTCGATCGACACGTACGCGTCGAACGAGGAAGCGATCACGAAGTTGGTGGCTGCCGCCGGGACCAGTGGCTACGACATCGTGGTGCCGACCGGTCCATACATCCCCCAGATGGTCGCGAACAACCTGCTGCAAGAGTTGGATCTCTCGAAGATCCCGAACTTCAAGAACCTCGACACCCGATTCACCAACCAGCCGTGGGACCCCGGCAACAAGCATTCGGTGTGCAAGGACTGGGGGACGGTCGGGTGGATCGTCGACAAGAGCCAGATCTCCAGACCCATCAACACCTGGAGCGACTTCATCGACGTCGCCATGAACGAGGCGAGCGGGAATATGTCCTTGCTCGACGCCCAGAACGAGGTCATGGGCGTGTACTTCTGGGCGAACGGCATCGATTGGGCGACCACGGACTCGGCGAACCTCGATGCGTACGAGGCCTGGACCCTCCAGATGGCACCACACGTGAAGAAGTTCGAGTCGTACCCCGGCTACCAGTTCGCGAGCGGGAACTACGCGCTGTCGCACGTGTGGAACGGGGATGCGCGGCAGGGGTTCAACTCGTTCAAGGACCCGAGCCGGTACGCCTGGGGCATCGGCTCGCCCAACACGGAGCTGTGGATGGACAACTGGACGATCGTGCAGGGCGCCCCGCACCCGGAAGCGGCCTACGCGTTCATCAACTTCATCCTCGATCCGGCGAACTCGCTGCAGGACCTCGCGTTCCACGGCTACAACACCGGGATCTCCGGCATCGAATCGGCCGCGAGGGACGCCGGGTTCCCGTTCCTGGACATGATCTTCTTCGACGACGCTCAGCTCGCCACGATGCATGCGCAGGAGATCAACTCGGCGTTCGATCGCGAGGTCCAGATCTTCCTGAAGATGAAGGCCGCCGCGGGCGGGTAGGCCGGGAGCGTGGTCCAACGAGTCGCGGAGTCCGAGCGCGGTGCCCGGAGGATCCGGGCACCGCGCTTCACCATGGCGCTCCCCGCCTGGGTCTGGTTCGTCTTCTTCTTCGCCCTTCCGGTCCTGTGGATCGTCTACTACTCGTTCGGATACAAGCCGGACATCTTCCATCCGATCGCGACCGACAAGCTCTCGCTCGCGAGCTACCGCGAAGCGATCTCGAGCTCGTTCCTGCACGTCTTCTCGCAGACGTTGCAGATCTCGATCCTGGGCACAGCCCTCTGCTTCCTGATCGGGTTCCCGTTCGCCTACTGGCTCGCGACCCGAGTCGCACCGCGGTGGCGGGGCGTGCTGCTCGGACTGGTGATCGTGCCGTTCTTCGTGAACTTCTTGGTTCGCACGATCGGGTGGTTCATCCTGCTCTCGCCGAACGGTCCCGTTTCGAGCCTCCTGCAACGATCGGGGATCCACAGCGGGCCGTTGCACCTGCTGGAGACTCGGGGCGCGGTGCAGCTGGGCGTCGTCTACAACTACCTGGCGCTCATGATCCTGCCCCTGTTCGTGACGCTCGACCGGCTGGATCCCGCGATGCGCGAGGCGTCGAAGGATCTCGGCGCCAGCCGGTGGAAGACCTTCCGACAGGTGACGCTGCCCCTCGCGAGCCCCGGGATCGTGGCCGGGTTACTCCTCGTGTTCATCCCACTGACCGGCGACTACATCACCGCCCTGGTGTTGGGAGGTGCGAAGGGGAACATGGCGGGCGTCATGGTCGCGAGTCAGTTCACGATCGCTCAGGACTGGGCGCTCGGAGCAGCGCAGGCCGTGATCCTCGTCGCTATGATCCTGGGAACCGTCGCCGTGTTCGCCGTGATCGCGCTCGGCATCCGAGCGATCGCTCGCGCGAGCCGCAGGATCACGCTACCGCCGATCGTCGAGGGAACCGCGTGAGCGCGATGGCGGGGCCGACGAAGCGGCGTCGCAGAGACCTCATCGACGTCGCGTTCCGTGTCTGGGGGATCCTCGTCTACGCGTTCCTGTTCCTGCCGATCCTGGTGATCGTCGTGTACTCGTTCAACAACGGGCGAGCGATGCTCGTGTGGAGCGGCGTCGGCTTGGATGGCTATCGAACCGGGATCACGGATCCCACGATCCAGGATGCGGTGAAGACGTCGATCGTGGCCGCCTCCGGCACGGCGCTCATCGCGACGGTCCTCGGGTCGTTCGCGGGGATCGCGCTCGCCAGGAGGAAGGGGAAGTGGACGGTGCTCTTCCTCGCTCTCGTTTTCCTGATCCTGGTGACACCCGAGATCGTCGACGCGATCGCGCTCCTGATCTGGTACGTGCGCATCGGCGGCCCATTCGGGCCCAAAGCGACGATCCCTGCGGTCAGTTACGGGATGCTCCGTCTGTGGGCCGGGCATTCGCTGTTCGCGACCGCAGTGGTCACGCTCATCGTCCGTGCCCGGCTCCAGGGACTCGAAGAGACGCTCGAAGAGGCCGCGGCCGATCTCTATGCTCCGCCCGCGCGCCGGTTCCGGCAGATCACGCTCCCGCTCATGTTCCCGGCGGTGCTCGCGGGCGCCCTGCTCGCCTTCGCCCTCAGCCTGGACGACACGATCATCTCGTCGTTCGTGAGCGTCGCCGGCGCATCGCCGTGGCCCGTGTACGTGTTCAGCGCGGTGCGCAACGTGCTGCGGCCCGAGATCGCTTCGGTCTCGACGCTGTTGCTGATGTTGACCCTGATCGCCATCGCTTCCGTAGCGCTCGTCCTGCGTCGGGGCGGTCAATCAGGCGAGGACGTCGCCAAGACGATGACGGTGGGTGGCTGAGCGGTCGCGCCAACGGCCTTCCGCTGCGTCCCCGCACCGCTGAGATACTCCGAGCCATGAGCACGCCCCCTTACGTTGCGGTGATCGGAGCCAGCAACGCCACGGAGTGGGAGCTCGCGTCGGCGGAGCGCGTGGGGCAGCTGCTCGCGGAGGCGGGGTGCGTGCTGGTGTGCGGAGGGCTCGGGGGGGTCATGGATGCCGCCGCCCGCGGCTCCGCCGCGGGCGGCGGCATC
>DATAEV010000206.1:0-2656 GCA_036257875.1 Actinomycetota bacterium
CCTGGCGGCCGGCATCGACGAGTGGGTCGAGGCCGTCGTCGTCGCCGCGCGGGCCTCCGTCTCGCGCTCCCCCGTACGCTTCCGGAAGAGCTACGTCATCTCGATCAAAGACCTGGTGGGTTTCGTCACCGACCGGCCTCAATCGCTCAGCAGCTCGACGGTCCTGCAAGCGAAGACGACCCTGATGCAGGTTGTTCCATGACGCTCAGGCTCCACCAGCACGGCCCACCTCCGGAGAGCGATGGGCGGTGTCAAGGATCAGCCGGAACTCCGGTGAGGATCAGGTGAGGCAGGAACGTCCACTGCGTTAGGTCGGCGACCCCGAACGCTGGGGCCCTCCTGCCGACCGCCGAGCTTCGAACGCGTGCAGCTGCTTCGTCAATTCGAGGATCTGTCGCGAGAGGTCGAGCAGCTCTTGGTTCTGCTTGTCTTCGTCTTGCACGGTTGCCCACTGCTGATTGGCGATGAGCTGTCGTTTCGCGTCCGCGCGGTTCTGGCTGATCATCACGAAGGTCGATAGGAAGATCGCCTCGAGCGAGACGATCATCGTCAGGAGGCCATATGGGTACTGCTCGACTCCGAACCCTATCCAGCACCCGAACCAGATGATGTGGATGTAGACGAAGAGCATCGAGCCGGCGAACACGGTGATCTTGTCCGCGATCCGGTTCTGGGCGCTCTCGGCACGCACGCGGGCGTGTTCTGCCAACGCCGGGTTCGGCAGCAGATTCAGCCAGTTGCGATGAGCCGTTGGCCCCCCACCCGCGACGGCCGTGCTCGGGGATCCGGAACTTCCTGTCTCTGCCATTTCGCCTCCGCTCGGTCAGACGGATCGGCCGATCTGTCGTCGACACATCCTTCACCCATTCCCGCATCGTGGCAGGGTGTCGGGGCACGATCGGCGACGCATATCGCCCGCACCAGGCGGCGGGACGCTGCCACACTGCTCGGATGACCGACCCGCATGAGGGGTCTTCCGAGCGATCACACGTGCCGCCTCCCATGCCGGCGGCGACCCGTCGGCAGTACGTCAAGTCGGCCGTCCTTCTTGCCGTCACGGCGGTATCGCTGTATCTGCTCCTTCCCGGCCTGATCTCGGTCTTCTCGTCCTGGCGTTCGCTCGAGCATCTCGACTGGCCCTTCGCGGTCCTCGTGCTTCTCTTCGAGGTGGCGAGCTCGTTCTGCCTGTGGGAGCTCGACCGGATCGCGTTGGCTTCGAAGGGGTGGTTTACGATCGCGTGCGCCCAATTGGCCGGCAATGCGCTTGGCCGGATCGTCCCCGGCTCGGCGACGCCGTTCACGGTGGTGATGCTGCGGAAGGCCGGGGTGGACGGTGGAGAGGCGGCCGCCGCGCTCACGGCGTCGACCGGACTGCAGATCACCACGGCCCTGGCGCTCCCGGTGCTCGCGCTGCCGGCGATCATCGGGGGCGCGCCCATCAACCGCGGGCTCGCGACCGCCGCCTATCTGGGCGTGGCCGTGGTCGTGTTGCTCATCGGAGCGGGCGCCGTGCTCTTCAAGACCGACGCTCCGCTCGAATGGATCGGTCGGGGCATCCAACGTGTCCTCAACGCCACGCTTCGGCGCCGACGCCCCCTGACCGGACTCTCGGATGAGTTGCTCTCCGACCGGAACTTCATCCGAACCACGCTCGACCGACGGTGGAAGGCCGCGGTGCTCGCGGCCGCGGGGAACACCGGCTTCGATTACCTCGCGTTGCTCTGCGCCCTTCGGGCCGTCGGAGCAGCCCCCCGACCATCGCTCGTCGTGCTCGCCTACGCGTCCGCCGAGTTGCTCGCGCAGATCCCGTTCACGCCGGGCGGGCTGGGCTTCGTGGAGGCGGGTCTGGTCGGCACGCTCACCCTGGCGGGCGTCCCCGGGCCCGAGGCGCTCGCCGCGACGCTCTTGTACCGGCTCGTGTCGTACTGGCTGCCGATCCCGGTCGGTGGCGTTGCGTATTTGCTCTTCCGGCACTATCGGTCGGGTCAGGGCGAATAGCACCGATCTCGAGGCTGACGGCGTGGCAGAACACCCCGGTCTAGGATTCGGGAGCACGTCAGGCTCGGGCGCGGAGGGGAGGGCTCGGTCGGAGATGCCCGATGACCGCTTTCCCGCGATGAGCTACTGGGCGCGAGTGACCATGACCATCGCGGGCGTTCTCGTCCTGCTCGCGACGGCCTGGTCGGTCCGGCACATCCTCCTGCTCGTACTCGTCGCCGTGGTGATCGCCGTGGGCCTGGACCCGCAGGTCCGCTGGTTCCAGCGCCGGCGGCTATCGCGCGGGTGGGCGGTGACGGTCATCCTTCTCTTGAGCATCGGGTTCCTCGTGCTCTTCGCCTGGCTCGTGATCCCACAGGCCGTCCGCCAGATCCACGAGTTGGCCAGGACCGACTACCTGGATCGACTTCAGCATGCGACCGGGTTCCTCGGGACCTTGGAGGCGAAGTTCCACCTCGCGGAGCGGCTCAGGGAAGCGTCCGCGAAGATCCCCGATCTGGCACTCGGGAAGATCCCCAGCATCACCGCGGGCGCGGGGAGCGTGATCTTCAACCTCCTGACGATCACGGTCCTCGCGGTGTACTTCCTCCTCGGGTTGGAGCGAAGCCACGAAGCTGCCAAGGCCCTCGTGTCGGGGCGGCACGCGGACCGCAACGTC
>DATAEV010000210.1:0-3866 GCA_036257875.1 Actinomycetota bacterium
CAGGACGCGGTGTCGGCCGGCGCGCTCCTGGTGGGCGCCGAAGCGGGGCTGCCGTTGATCCGGTTCCCGCTCGAACGGACCGCCGACGCGCACGCGGCCGTCGAGGCGAACGCGGTGGGCAAGGTCCTCATCGACGTGGAGTGACGGGCTCCGCGGCGAGCTCCTGCACGACCTGCGGGATCAGGTCGATGTCCTCCGGGCGATTGCGGTAGTTCACGGGCGCCGGTCGGAAGGCCGCCTTCCCGTCGTAGGTGGTCGCCCCGAAGAACACACGCCCGTCCTCGATCACGCGGGCCGCGATCCGGCGGTTGAGCTCGTCGAGTCGGTCCTCCGGAACCTCCGGAGGGTGCGCGCGGAAGCACACGATGTTGAGCGGAACGTCGGCGAGTCGTTCGAGGTCCCCGGCCTCATCGACCGTGGCAGCGAGACGCTCTGCGAGATCGAGGCTCCGTTCAACGATCTCCCGATGGCCGCTCCGACCGTACGCGCGGAGCGTCGCCCACACGGCGAACGCTCGGCACCGCCGGGACATCTCGGGCCCGAGGTAGCCCCAGTTCGGCTTCGGATCGTCGAGCGCGGGCAGGTACGCCGCGCCCTCGCCGAAGACGCTCGGCTGCAGCGACGTGTCCTTCACGAACGCGAATCCACAGTCGTACGGGACGTTCAGCCACTTGTGGCCGTCGGCGATCACGGAGTCGGCGCGGTCGATGCCCTGGACGAGATGCCGGGTCCGTTCCGACAGTGCGGCGAAGAGCCCGAACGCGCCATCGACGTGGAACCACGCGCCGTAGCGCTCCGCGAGGTCGGCCATCGTCGTGATCGGATCGAAGTCGCCCGCGTTCACCTCGCCCGCGCTCCCGATCACGATCGACGGGGCGCCGTCCAGCTCGGCGAGCGCCGCCTCGAGCGCCTCGACGTCGAGGTGACCCACGCGGTCGCGAGCGAGCTTGTGCACCTGCGATCTGCCGATGCCCAGCATCCCGAGCGCCTTCACATCGCTCGGGTGGACGTACCCGCTGCCGAACACGGGGATCGGCGGAAGGCTGGACAGGCCGGTGTCATCGACGTCGACACCCTGGCGCAAGCCGCACCAGCGACGCGCGCACGCGAGCGCGACGAAGTTCGCCATCGTCGCGCCGGTGGTGAGCACCCCGCTCCACTCGGCCGGCAACCCGAAGAGGTCGCAGAGCCACCCGAGGGCGATCCGCTCGAGCTCGCCGCCGAGCGGCGACGAGACCCACGCCCCGGTGTTCTGATCGAGCGCGCTCGCGAGCCAGTCGGCGCCCAACGCGGCCGGCGTGACGCCTCCGTCCACGAAATGGAAGAACTTCGGCCCCGCCGAATGCACGGCCCCGTCGATGCCGCCGACGAGCTCCTCGAGCGCCCGCTCGGCTCCGACGCCGTCCTCCGGCAGCTCGCCGCGGAACGAGGCGGCGACCTCCTCGGCCCGAGGGTCACGCACGTTCCATTCGGCGATCGACTCGAGGTACCGGGCTGCCTCGCGCGACGCCAGATCGAGGACCTTCGGGATCTCGGCGGGGTCGGGAGCGGTCATCGCCGCATCCTACCGGCGTTGGGCGCGTCCCCTTCCGCCCATGAGCCGTGACGAGGGGGTAGGGTCCGAGCGTGTCGTTCGAGCGCGTGATGACGGACGCCGTGAAAGCCTTCGAGGTCCTCGGCGTCCTCATCTTGATCGTCGGCGGTTTCCTGGCTTTGGTCGGCTGCGTCATCGAGCTCGCCCGCGGGGGAGTCCCATCGCGAGTGTTCGACGACGTCCGCGCGCGGCTCGGGCGCGCGATCCTGCTCGGCCTCGAGATCCTCGTGATCGCGGACATCATCCGCACCATCGTGGTGAGTCCGACGCTTTCGAGCGCGCTCACCTTGGGGCTGATCGTCGTGGTTCGGATCGCGCTGAGTTTCGCGATCGACGTCGAGGTCGATGGGGTCGCGCCCTGGCGGAAGGCCGCCACGGCGGCGTCGAGCGACGCGGCGACGCGGATCTAGCGCGCCCCGGATACCATCCGCGCGTGACGGACGTCGGGCGAACCGTCGGGCGAACGCAGAAGACCGGGCTGGTCCTGCTCACCCTCGCGTCGGGTCAGTTCGTCATGACCCTCGACAGCTCCGTCATGAACGTCTCGATCGCGACGGTGGCGAAAGACGTCGGCACCACCGTCACCGGTATCCAGACGGCGATCACCCTCTACACGCTCGTGATGGCGATGTTGATGATCCCGGGAGGCAAGGTCGGCTCGCTGATCGGACGCAAGCGCGCGTTCTCGATCGGGTGCGTGATCTATGGCGCCGGTTCGCTCACCACGGCGTTCGCGCCGAACCTGACGGTCCTGATCATCGGGTGGTCGATCCTGGAAGGGATCGGCGCGGCCTTGATCTTGCCGGCGATCGTGGCGCTCGTCGCCGGCAACTTCCCGCCCGAGGGTCGTCCCCGCGCCTACGGTCTGGTGATGTCGGCCGGGGCGATCGCCGTCGCGGTCGGTCCCTTGATCGGCGGGCTCGCGACCACGTACGCGTCGTGGCGCTGGGTCTTCGCCGGCGAGGTCGTGATCGTGGCGGCGATCCTCGTGCTGGCGCGCCGCGTCCAGGATGCGCCGGTCGAGACCCGGACGCACTTCGATCTGATCGGCGCCGCGCTCTCGGCCGCGGGGCTCGGGCTCGCGGTCTTCGGCGTCCTGCGCTCCAGCCTGTGGGGCTGGGTGTTGCCGAAGCCGGGCGGCCCGGCGATCCTCGGCCTGTCGCCGACGATCGTGCTGATCTTCCTCGGGCTGTTCGTGCTGTGGGTGTTCGGCGTCTGGGAGCACCATGTCGAGGAGCGGGGTCGCGAGCCCCTCGTGCAGCTCTCGATGTTCGGGAACCGGCAGTTCACCGGTGGCCTCCTGATGTTCTTCTTCCAGTTCCTGGTCCAGGCGGGGCTCTTCTTCACGATCCCGCTGTACCTCTCCGTCGCGCTCGGCCTGTCCGCGATCGACACGGGCCTCAAGATCACGCCGTTGTCGATCACGCTGCTGGCCGCCGCCGCCGGGATCCCGCGGTTCCTCCCGAACATCTCGCCCCGGCTCGTCGTGCAGGCGGGACTCCTGGCGATGTTCGCGGGCATCGTCGCGCTCTTCATGAACATCGATGTCCACGCCGGCGCGGAGATCGTGACGGTTCCGCTCTTGCTCGCCGGGTTGGGTATCGGCGCCCTCGCCTCCCAGCTCGGCAGCGTGACGGTCTCCGCCGTCCCCGACGATCAGAGCCCGGCGGTCGGTGGGCTCCAGAACACGGCCACGAACCTGGGGGCGTCGATCGGGACGGCACTCGCCGGATCCTTGTTGATCGCGGCACTCACGGCTTCGTTCCTGAACGGGATCGAGCACAACCCCGCGGTGCCACCGCAGGTGGCGACGCAAGCGAACGTCCAGTTGGCGGGCGGGATCCCGTTCATCTCGGACGCCGATCTGGAGGCGGCCCTGACGCAGGCTGGCGTGGATCCGGTTGTCTCGCAGGCCGTGCTCGAGGAGAACGAACAGGCTCGGCTCGATGGGCTCCGGACCGCGCTCGCCGCGCTCGCGCTCATCGCGCTCATCGGGCTGTTCTTCTCCGGCCGGATCCCGAAGCAGCAGCCGGGGTCGATGCCCCGCGGGGCAGAGGGTTCACCGGCCGCCCCATAGCCGCTGGCGAAGGACGGTGGTTGCCATACGCGCGGCTCCGCGGCACCATGTGCCCACGAGAGGAAGGAGGTGGTCCTGCTTGCATGAACAGCGTGAGACCCTCGAGGTGACTGGCTGCTGAGCCGTCACTCTTGGGCCGGGGCCACCGCCCCGCCCGGTTTTGCCGGGTGACCCGGCAGAATCCAAACCAGTTCA
>DATAEV010000217.1:0-11831 GCA_036257875.1 Actinomycetota bacterium
GTAGGCTCGCGGGCCGATGCCGACGACCCCGCAGGACGACCAACCGGGCGGGGAGCTCGAACGCTCGGACGCGTACCGGACGTTCGTCGCCGGCTCCCGCGCTCGCTTCGGCGATGAGGCGGACGCGTGGCTCGATGCCCTTCCCAGCCTCCTGCGTGACGTTCGCGATCGGTGGTCCCTGCAGCTGGAGCAACCGGCGACCTCGGAGGGGACGCGCTTGCGGATCGACGTCGCGCGGGCCGGCGACCCCGCCTCCCTCGAGGTGACCTACCCGGACGGGTGGTGGGCCGAAACGACCCATGCATTGGCGGCGTGGAACGGCGAGGCGACCCTGCGCCTGCTGGAACACGATCCCCGTGGCGCGCGTCTCCTCGAGCCCTATGAGCCCGGCACCGCGCTCCGAGCGGATCCCGACGAGCGCGTCTCCCTTCGGGAGGCAACGGACGTCTGCGATCGTCTCTGGATCCGGGATCCAGACGGGATCACGCCGGTGGCCACCGAGGTCCGGGCGTGGGCCTCCGGCTTGGAGGCGCGCCACATCAGGGTCGGGCGGCCGTTCGAGCGCGAGCTCGTACGGAACGCGGTGGATCTGTTCGGCACCCTCGGACCGACCCAGGGTGAGCGGGTGCTCCTGCACGGGGACCTCCACCTCCGGTCCTTCGTGCTCGCCAACGGCAGACACGTCGCACTGGACCCACAGCCGCTCGTCGGAGAACCGGCCTTCGACGCGGCCTCGCTCCTGCGGGATGCCCCGGAGGAGCTGATCGTGGACGTCGACGGCGGACGGAACCGGATCCGCCTTCGATTCGAGGTCTTGACCGAGCAGCTGCGATGCAACCCTGGCCGGGTGCGGGGATGGGCCTTCGCGACCTCGATCGATCACGCGGTGTGGTGTTGCGAGCAGGGTGACCAGGCGCTCGGGGCCACCGTCGTCGAGGTGGCCCGCATGATCCGCGCGCTCGACGTCTGACGCGATCCGTTCGTGGGGCCCGTAACACCTCGCGGCGTGCGGCACACTGTAGGGACACGCAAGCGGAAGATCGAATGGAGGTTCCCGTGTCGACCGAAACCGCGACCTTCGGCGCCGGCTGTTTCTGGGGCGTCGAATGGGTCTTCAACCGTGTCCCGGGCGTGCTCCAGGTGGTATCCGGCTACAGCGGAGGCACCGTGGAGAACCCGACCTACCGCCAGGTATGCACTGGCAGAACCGGCCACGCCGAGGTGATCCAGCTGGTCTTCGACCCCGACGTGGTCACGTACGACCAGCTCCTAGAGGTGTTCTGGGCGATGCACGACCCGACCCAGATGGACCGACAGGGGCCGGACGTCGGGACCCAGTACCGCAGCGTGATCTTCGCGCACTCGCCCGAGCAGCGGGCGGCGGCGGAGCGTTCCAAGACCGACGCGCAGATGCGGTTCGATCGGCCGATCGCGACCGAGATCGCCGACTTCGTCGCGTTCTTCTCGGCCGAGGACTACCACCAGCACTACTACGAGCGGAGCGGGCACGAGCCCTACTGTCACGTGCTCCCCTTCGGGCTCCTCGAGGAGCTCGGCTTGGTCGGTCAGCCGCGGTAGCCGACCACCTTGTGCGAGCTGTCGCACAGAGGTTGGCATCGGGACTCGCCGCAGCGGCAGAGGGAGACCCGGTCGCGCGGCGGCAGTTCCCGATCGCCGTACGTCATGGCGGCGTTGCCGGCAACCCGGACCGGCCCGTTCGGCTTCAGCGCGAGCGCCGGAGGTCCGTCCGGGTCGGGCACGTCCCACCGGTAGGGCGCCGGATCGGGTCCCGATGCGGGCTGCTCGTCGAAGCATCCGTACGGCTCGCTTCGGTCGCACAACGGCATCCGCGAGGATCGAGCGCAACGGCAGATCGCGTACGTGTCCGAGGACGTCGCGACCAGGTCGACCCGCCAGGCATCACCGGCGTGTTCCAGGCGGCCGAGGGGCAGACCGTCGACCAGCATCGGACCGCCCCGAACGATCGTGATCCTCGGTTCGCGCATCCGGCGAACGGTAACAGCGAGTGGACCTGACTCCGACTACGCTCGCCGACATGCGCACAGGTGAGCGGTGCGCCACCGGGTTCCTGGACGCCGAGGCCGTGCGCGAGGTCCTCAACGTCGCCGGATCCGCTCCGGGCTGATGACCGCCCCGCTGATCACGATCCGCGACGGCGCGGGGCCCCCGTACGTGCAAGTTGTCGAACGGGTCCGGACACTGATCGAACGTGGCTCGCTGCTGCCCGGCGAACGCCTCCCAACCGTTCGCTCGCTCGCGGAACAGCTGGATCTGGCACCGAACACGGTCGCCCGCGCGTACCGGGCGCTCGAGGATGACGGCTGGATCGTCGGGCGCGGCCGGGCGGGGACCTTCGTCACGGAGACGCTGCCCGAGCGCCCGGCCGCGCCCGACGACGCCCTGGCGCGGGCGGCCGCCGCTTACCTCCGGCGCGCTGAACAGCTCGGCTTCGACCGGGCGGCCGCTGTCCGCGCCGTCCGCACGGCCTGAGCGGTCCTTCCCCCGGGACACCCTCGCTCCTATACTCCTCGAACACATGTTCGACGCGGGCGAGCTCAACCCCGAGCAGCGGACGGCCGCCACCCACGGCGAGGGGCCATCGTTGATCGTGGCGGGGGCGGGGACGGGCAAGACGACGACCCTCGCCGCGCGCGTGGCCTGGCTCGTCGCCGAACGCGCGATCGCGCCGGAACGGGTCCTCCTCCTTACGTACAGCCGCCGGGCCGCCAAAGAGCTCCTCACCCGCGCGCAGCGGATGACCGGCCGCGCGGACGCCGGCCGCGTGTGGGGCGGGACGTTCCACGCGGTCGCGAGTCGCCTCTTGCGGATCCACGGCCGGGCGCTCGGCCTGTCCCCTTCCTTCACCGTCCTCGACCAGGCCGACGGGGCAGACGTGATGAACCTCCTTCGGGAGGAGCTCGGCTTCGCGGCGCGAGGACGGCGCTTCCCGCGGAAGGACACGCTGGCTTCGATCCATTCCCGCGTCGTCAACGCGGGGGTCAAGCTGGATGACGTCGTCCAGCGTTGGTACCCGTGGTGCGTCGACGACGTGGACGGGATCCGTCTGATCTTCCGGGCGTACGTCGAACGCAAGCGCGCGCACCAGACCCTCGACTACGACGACCTGCTTCTATTCTGGAAGGCGCTCGCGGCTTCGCCGGTTGCCGGGCCACAGCTCGCGCGGATGTTCGACCACATCCTCGTGGACGAGTACCAGGACACGAACGCGATCCAGGCCGACATCCTCGCGGCGATGCGACCGCTCGGGACGGATCGCAACCTGACGGTCGTCGGCGACGACGCCCAGTCGATCTACGGGTTCCGCGCGGCGACGGTGCGCAACATCTTGGAGTTCACGGACCGGTTCCCGGGCGCGACCGTCGTCAAGCTCGAACGCAACTACCGATCGACCACGGCGATCCTCCGGTTGTCGAACGCCGTGATCGCGCTCGCACCCGAGCGCCACGACAAGTCGCTCTGGACCGAACGGACCGACGGCGAGCGACCCGCGCTTCGCGCCTGCGTGGACGACGCCGACGAGGCGGAGACCGTCTGCCGGTCGGTGCTCGAGCATCGCGAACGAGGGGTGCCGTTGAAGGAACAGGCCGTGCTCTTCCGGGCGGCGCACCACTCCGATCGTCTGGAGATCGAGCTCCTCCGCCGCAACATCCCGTTCGTGAAGTACGGCGGGTTGAAGTTCCTGGAAGCCGCGCACGTGAAGGACGCCCTCGCGTTGCTTCGGGTCCTCGAGAACCCGCTGGACGAGGTCGCCTGGTTCCGCGTGCTCCAGCTCCCCGAGGGGATCGGCCCGACGGGGGCGCGCAACGTGATGAACGACCTGGGTCTCGGCGGATCCGACGACCCATCCGCGCCGTTGCGGCGCTTCCTCGAAGAACCGGTCTCCGTCCCGAAGGGTGCCGGCGACGGGATCCGCGAGCTTCGCTCCGCACTCGATGGGTGCCGGGACGAAGCGTCGATGGTCCCGGCCGCGCAGCTGGAACGGCTCCGGGCGTACCTCGAGCCAGTGATCGCCCGGAAGTACGACGCGCCGGGTCCTCGAGCCTCCGACCTGGAACAGCTCGCCTTCCTCGCACGCGGGTACGAGTCGCGCGGCCGATTCCTGGCCGAGCTCACGCTCGACCCACCGGCTTCCACCGCCGACCTCGCCGGTCCTCCATCGCTGGACGAGGACTACCTGATCCTGTCGACGATCCATTCCGCGAAGGGCCTCGAGTGGGACGTGGTCCACGTGATCCACGCGTCCGACGGGAACATCCCGAGCGACATGGCGACCGGTGACGAGGAAGAGCTCGAGGAGGAGCGTCGCCTGCTCTACGTCGCGCTCACCCGCGCGCGGAACGTACTGACGGTCTCGTACCCCCAGCGCTACTACCGCCGGCAGAAGCCGCACGACGACGTCCACATGTACGGGCTCGTGTCGCGGTTCCTCGATCCCGAGGAGGTGCGAACGCATCTGGACGTGAGCGGGCCCGTCGTCGACGTCCGCGACGACGACATCGCGCCCGTCACGGGCTCGGCCGGCGTCGACGCTTACCTGGCCGACCTCTTCGGGTAGGTCGTCCCCGCGTGGGTCTTCAGGAATCGCCCGATGTCTCGCGCCTCCTCGTCGATGCGCCGGCGGAGCGTTGGACCCAAGGATTCGAAGGGGCTCACGTCCACACGGAGCCCGTCGGTGATCCGCTCCGAGCTCCACGTCCCCATCGCTCTGCCGTCGACGAGGACCACCGGGTGCAGCCATCCCCCGCCTCGTTGGATCGTCTTCCAGCGTGACGCGGAGGCGATCGACTGCCGGTCCTTCCAACCAAGCAGGTACTCGTCGAAGGCGGGCAGGAGCCTGACCACCTCGTCCGACGGTGGCGAGATCGCGTGTCGCAGCGTCCACCGCGGACCGCGATCCGTCGCTGTCGCGACCAAGCGATCCTCGATGCCGCGCCAGGCGCGGCGCGCTTCGGCCGGGGCGATCCCCGACCACGCTGCAAGGTCCGCCGGTTCCGCGGGAGCGTGAGCGCGGAGGTAACGGACCGCAAGTTCCTGGAGGGCGGCTCCCGGGTCCACCTTCTTCGTCGCCGGTCGCCCGAGCCAATCGCGGACGAGCACGAAACATCGCTCCCCTCCGCGATCGGGCCCGTAGCAGATCGTGCCCTCCGCGGCTGCGAGCCACACGAGGTGCGCGATCGCCTGGCCTTCGGTCCTGATCCCTTGGCTCTGCAGGCGTTCGGCGATCTCCGGCCGCACCAGTGGCCCCTCGCGTGCGAGCATCCGCTCGATCGACCGCACCGCCTTCCCCGACTGGCTGCCGGTGACCCCTTCTTGCCGGAGTCGCCGGTGAGCGTTCGCGATCCGTCGCTCGATCACGAGCGGCACCAGCCACGCGTGATCCTCGGCCCCGACCAGATGGAGGGTGCCGCGCATCGCCCAGCACAAGACGATCGAGCGATCCCCTGTCTGAGCGCGGTGGACGGCGGCCGCGGTCAGCCCGGAACGCCGTGCTCGGAGCGCCAGTCTCGCGGCCGGGAGGACCTGGGCCTGCACGCCGGTCAGGTGGGAGACGAGGTCGACCACGGTGCGCCGACCCGGTCGGTGCAGGAGCTGTGCGGCGATCCTCGCACGGCGCATCTGCTCGTCGCTGAGGCTCGACGATCGGACCATGCGGCCCGAGTCTAGGGAGACGGCCCCGACCGGACCAGCGTGCCCCGGGTTGCGGGTTCACCCGCACTGCCCCAGGATGCCCTGCACGGACCATCCGTTGCCCAACGAGAGGAGTCGGACATGAACGACGAGATGAAAGAGGCCTCCGATCAGGCCGGTGAAGACGCGATCGAAGAGGCGGTCGCCTCCGAGGCGCTGCACGAAGACGCGGTCGAGAAGGCAACGGAAGCTGCGATCCTGATGGAGGCAGCCGAAGAGCTGGCGTCCGAGGCCGTCGTCGAGGAAGCCGTCGCGGAAGAGCTCGCCGACGAGGCGATGACCGACGCCGTCGTCGCGGACGCGCTCGCCGACGCCGCCGTCGCGGACGCGCTCGCCGACGCCGCCGAAGACGAGTAGCACGGAGAGGGGCAGGGACACGAGCGTCCCGGCCCCTATCCTTGCTGCGTGCCCGGCGCCGTCCTGATCGACCTCTACGACACGCTCGTCGCGAGCGATTGGCACCTGTGGCGGGATCTCCTCGCCACCCACGTCGGCATGGATCCGGCGACGCTCGGCCGTGCGTTCGACCAGACGCGGCCGGACCGGAGCGTCGGCGCGTTCGCGACGGAAGCGGACGACACCCGAGCGGTGCTGGAGGCCGCCGGTCTCACGCACGACGCGGAACAGGTTCGGGAACTGGTCCGGATCGAGCGCGATTTCATGACGACCGGCATCCGCCTGTTCGACGACTCGATCCCCACGGTGCGGGCGCTCCGAGCGGACGGTGTGAAGACGGCGCTCGTCAGCAACTGCTCGCATAACACGCGACCGGTCGTCGCCCGGCTCGGGCTCGAGCAGGAGTTCGACGCGCTGATCCTGTCGTTCGAGGTCGGCTCGCGGAAGCCGCAGCCCGCGATCTACCAGGCCGCTCTCGAAGCGGTCGGGAGGGAGGCTGAGGATGCGATCTTCGTCGACGACCAAGCGGACTACTGCGACGGTGCCCGCGCTGTCGGGATCGATACGCGCCTGATCGTCCGCCCCGACGCCCATCCGCCCGAAGGCTTCGCATCATCGACGAACGGCCACCGAGTCATCCGGGATCTCGCCTCGCTCCTGGGCTGACGATCACGACGAGAGGAAGATCGAAAGGATCGCGGTGTAGAGACATGCCGCCGCGCCGATCGTTGCGGCGTGCCAGACCTCGTGGTAGCCGAACGTCCGCGGCCATGGGTTCGGCCGGTGCAGCGCCAGCACGAGTGCGCCGGCAGAGTACAGCAGACCGCCCGCGATCATGAGCGCGAGCTCGGTCGTCGACAGGTCACGCAGGAACGCGGGGAACACGATCACGGCGACCCATCCGAGTCCCAGATAGAGGAACCCGGAAACCACATGCAGATCGACCCGATACACCTTCATCGCGATCCCGAGCGCGGCACCCGTCCAGACGATCACGAGCACGACGATGGCGGCCGCGCCGTGCAACACGAGCAGGCAGAACGGCGTATAGGTGCCCGCGATCAGCACGAAGATCGTCGCGTGATCCAGCGTGCGCATACGCTCGCGCCCGACCTCGCTCCACATCCCGAGGTGGTAGGCGGCGCTGACGCCGAACTGGGATGAGAGCGCGAGCCAGTAGATCACCGCCGCGATCACCTCTCTCGAACCGGACGCCTGCAGGACGAGCACGAACCCCGCAGGGATGGACACGAAGAACGCGACCTCGTGGAGGCGGCCACGAAGGCGGGGCTTCGGTCGCTCGTGTCCCGGCGATGTGGTCCCACCACCCATCTCGCGAGCCTACGGCCGGCGACTCCGCCGGAGCAGCCGGCCGGAGCAGCCGCCCGGAGCAGCCGGATAGACTCGGTCGCGATGGTCGAGAAGATCCCGAACAAGCTGTACGAGCAGGAGCTCGCGCGTCTCCAAGAAGAGCTCGTCAAGATGGAAGAGTGGATCTTCGACACGAAGGCGCGTGTCGCGGTGGTGTTCGAGGGACGGGATGCCGCCGGCAAGGGCGGCGTGATCAAGCGCATCACCGAGCACCTGAACCCGCGGATCACGAAGCACGTCGCGTTGCCGAAGCCCACCGAACGCGAACAAGGCGAGTGGTACTTCCAGCGCTACATCGCCAACCTCCCCACCGGTGGCGAGACCGTGCTGTTCGACCGGTCCTGGTACAACCGGGCCGGCGTCGAGCGCGTCCTGGGGTTCTGCACACCCGCGGAGTACCACCGGTTCCTCCGACAGTGCCCCATCTTCGAGCGGCTCCTCGTCGAGGACGGCATCATCCTGATCAAGTACTGGTTCTCGGTTTCCGATCAGGAGCAGGAGCATCGCTTCCTCAAGCGGGTCAACGACCCGATGCGACGATGGAAGCTCTCCGACACCGACCTGTACGCGCGCTCGCGGTGGGTCGACTACTCACGCGCGAAGGACGAGATGTTCGTCCATACCGACATCCCCGAGGCGCCATGGTTCGTCGTCGAGGCGGACAACAAGAAACGTGCCCGCCTCAACTGCATCGCGCATCTGCTTTCACGGATCCCGTGGGAGCCGAAGCCGGAACCGAAGATCGAGCTCCCACCGCGCCAGTCCGACGACGGTTACGTCCGGCCGCCGAAGGATCTGTACACCTACGTACCGGATCACGCCGCGGCGCTGCTGCGCTAGGCGGTCACACCAGGTCGTCGACGACGTCCGCGACGCTTTTGCGGATCCCCGTGACGAACGGAACCTCCACGTTCACGTACCGGCGAGCCTCGGTCTCACGCAACCGCCGGATCACCTCGACGATCGAGTCGAGCGTCGGCGACTCGAAGGCCAAGATCCACTCCCAGTCGCCCAGCCCGAAGGCGTTCGTGGTGTTGCCGAGCACCTCGGGGAACTCGCGGCCGGCCGCGCCGTGATCCCGGAGCAGTGCGGCGCGCTCCTCCTTGGGCAGGAGGTACCACTCAGGGGTTCGCACGAACGGGTACACGCAGAGATACGTCTGCGGCGGCTCGCCCTTGACGAATGCGGGCCGGTGATCGGGCGCGAACTCGGCCGGCTTGACGACGCCCATGAACGTCCACGAGAGCGTCAACCGGTCGCCCAGCTCCGTGCGCCGGAACTCGACGACGGCACGCTGGAGCTCTTCGGCGGAGCCGGCCGAGAGCCACAACATCAGGTCGGCGTCGGAGCGGAACCCAACGGTCGAATAGGTGCCGCGGACGCGGACATCGTCCCCCCAGCGCTTGAAGAGCTCCTCGATCTCGCCGACCGCACGAGCTCGGTCCTTCTCGTCGGCGAACCGATCCCGCAGCTCCCGTGTGCCGGCGAAGACCGGATAGAGCGTGTAGATCGTCTCGGTCATACGGTCCGCTCCTTGCGCGTCGCGTCGACGAAGGTCCGGGCGGCCTCGGCGGCCTGGGTGGCGCCGCGGACGCATCCGGCGACGTCGATCCCGTCGTAGCCCTGTCCGCTCAGGAAGATACCCGGCGGCAGATGCTGTCGGACGCGAGCGACCCGTTCGAGGTGTCCCACCAGGTAGCGGGGCACGGCGCCGGGCCAGCGGATCACGGCCGAAGCGTCCGCATCCCCCGGCAGCGGGAGGAGGGCGGCGAGGTGCTTCGTGCACGCGCGGACGATGTCCTGATCGTCCGCGTCGAGCACGTCCTCCTGGCCGGCCCCGCCCACCGTGCACCGAACGACGGCGCGCGATCCGAACACCGGGTCCGGCCAGGCCGCCGAGACGAGCCCGCACGCGACCATCGGCGCTTCGCCGCGCGGGACCACGAAGCCGGCGCCGTTGGGGAGCCGCTCGGCGCTGCCGTCCGGGTAGACGAGCAAGACGACGCCGACGGACACCGCGGGGATCTGCGCCAGATCGGCGGACACGTCGCGGGCGACCGATTCGAGCAACCGCCTCGCGATCGCGGGGTCGACGGCCAGGACGATCGCATCGGCGTGAACGGGACCCGATGCCGTCCGAAGCCACCACCGGTCGTCCTCGCGGGCGATCGCTTCCACGCTCGTGCCGAAGCGCACGCGGTCACCGGCCCGTTCGGCGAGCTCGGCGGTGAGTCGTGCGGCCCCGTCCCGGGGCCGCACGAACATCGGTGCCCTCGGTGAGCCGCCCTTCGCGTCGCGAAGGGCGGCTTGCGCCCCCCGGATCAACGAGCCCTGCGTTCGCTCCCACCGGTGCAACTCGGGGAACGTTGCGTCCGCGGACAGGGAATCGACATCGCCGCCGAAGAGTCCTGACAGGAGCGGCGCGAGTGCCCGATCGGTGGCCTCGTCCCCCAATCGCCGGCGCAGGAGTCCGCCCAGCGTCTCGTCGCCATCGTCGCGCCGCTTGCGGATCACGAGGTCGCGAAGTGCGCGACGCCGGCCGCGACCCGACAGCCCCTTCCAATGGAAGAGGTCGCCCAGGTCTCCCGGGATGCCGAACGCCGTGCCCACCGGATAGGGGACGAGCCCGCCCCGGGTCCACAGCCACGTGCCGGTCGCGGCCGGCCTCGTCATCTCGAGCCCGAGCTCGCGGCAAAGGTCCGCCGCCCACGGCTTCCGGCCGAGGAAGGAATCGGGGCCGGCATCCAGCGGGATGCCGGCCACCTCCACCGTCCGCAGCGCCCCACCGGGACGCTGCGACGCCTCCAGCACGACGACCTCGATCGACGGATCGGCCTGGAGCCGGAACGCAGCCGTGAGGCCGGTCACGCCGGCGCCGACGACGGCGACCCGAGCGGGCGCGTCAGCCATCGCGCTCGGATCGCGCGTGCACGAGGTCGACCAACCGTTGGAGGTTCTCGACCGGGGTGTCGGGCAGCACGCCGTGTCCGAGGTTGAACACGTGACCCGACCGACCGCCGGCGCGATCGAGGACGTCGAGCGCCTCGCGCTCCACGACGTTCCACGGCGCCAGCAGCACCGTGGGATCGAGGTTGCCCTGGATCGCGGTCGGATGCCCCAACCGCTCCCACGCCCGGTCAAGCGGGATCCGGTGATCGACGCCGATCGCGTCGCCGCCGGCCTCGCGCATCAGCTCGAGCAGCTCGGACGTCCCAACGCCGAAGTGGATCGCCGGAACGGCGAGGTCGGCGATCCCATCGAACAACCTCCGCATGTGCGGCAGGACGTTGGCACGGTAGGCGGCGGGCGCGAGCGCCCCGACCCACGGGTCGAAGACCTGCCGGGCGCTCGCGCCCGCCTCCACCTGCGCTCGCAGATGCGGCACGACCACATCGACGAGCGCCCCCATCAAGGCATCCCACGTCACAGGATCCGCGAACATCAACCCTTTCGTCTTGGCGTGATCGCGACTCGGACCGCCCTCGATCAGGTAGCTCGCGAGGGTGAAGGGCGCCCCGGCGAACCCGATCAACGGCACCTCGAGCTCGCGGACCAGCGCGCGGATCGCCTCGAGCGTGTACGGCTCGTCGACATCGGGCTCGAGCGGACGGAGACGGTCGACGTCGCGCAGGGATCGGATCGGCTCATCCAACACCGGTCCGCGACCGGCTTCGATCCGGAAGGCGATCCCGGTCGCGACGAGCGGCACCACGATGTCGCTGAACACGATCGCTGCGTCGAGCGGCATCCGCCGGAGCGGTTGGAGCGTGATCTCGACGGCCTCCTCCGGGGTCCTGATCGTCTCGAGGATGTCGCGGTCGCCACGGAGCTCGCGGTATTCGGGTAGGTAGCGGCCCGCCTGTCGCATGAACCAGATCGGTGTCCGGTCGACGGGCTCTCGACGGAGCGCGCAGAGCAGACGGTCGGCAGACGGGGCCATGCGCCCCAGGATACGGGGGACCTTCGGAGCTACTTATGCGAGATCCGGGCGTTCGATGGCGAGGTCGCTCGCCCGCCCGGTCTGCATCCTGCGGCTCCGGCCGGTCGCCTCCAACACGGCGTCGATCAGGCGGTCGATATCGAACGGCTTGACCACGTAGCCCGAGGCCCCCAACTGTCGGGCGCGCTCCATGTCCTCGGCGTCCTTCTTCGCCGAGCACACGACGACGGGCACCGGGTCACCAAGCGCATGCAGATCCTCCAGCACCGACCACCCGTCGATCCCGGGAAGCATCACGTCGAGCACCACCGCGTCGGGACGTTCGGCCTGGATCCGTGAGATGGCGGTGCGCCCGTCGCCGGCGAGGATCGGCTCGACGCCGATCGCCGTCAGG
>DATAEV010000222.1:0-5681 GCA_036257875.1 Actinomycetota bacterium
GACCAGTCGTTTCGCGATCGCCAACCCGAGGCCGGTGCCACCGGTGTCGGCCGAAGCGACGAAGCGATCGAACACGAACGGCATCTGGTCGCTCGGGATGCCCGGTCCGTCGTCGTCGACCTCGAACACCACGTCGCGGCCTTCGCTTCGGAGGCGGACGGTCACCGACGTGCCCGCCGGGCCGTGACGGATCGCGTTCGTCAGCAGGTTCGCCAGCACCTCGGTCAGGCGGACGGGGTCGGCGTCCATCGCGGCCGGCGCGTCCTCTTCGACGACCAGCTTCAACCGCACGCCGGACTCATCGGCCGCCGATCGGTACGCGTCTAGCGCATCCTCGGCGATCCGGCGCGGGTCGACCGTCTCCAGCTCCAGCGTCAGCACGCCCGCCTCCGCCATCGAGAGTGTCCGAAGATCCTCCAAGAGCCGCGACATCACCTCGGTCTCGTCGAGCAGCGGTCGCAGCCGCTCCTCGTCCACGGGGTAGAGGCCGTCGAGCATGCCTTCGAGCGAGCCCCGGATCACCTGCAGCGGGTTGCGGAGCTCGTGCGCGACGTCCGCGAGCAGCTCCCGTCGTCTGCGTTCGTTCGTCTCCAGTCGTTCCGTCATCTGGTCGAACGCGGCCGTGAGCCTGCCGAGGGGGCGGGAGGGAACCTCGCCGACGCGGGTCGTGTAGTCGCCGCCGGCCACGCGATCGGCCGCATCCATCAGGACGCTGATCGAGCGGGCGCTGCGCCACAACACGCGCGCGCTCGCGATCAGCCCGACGACGACGACGGCCGAGACGAGCACGGTGATCCACGGCGCGGGCGCGTTGCCGCTGAGGATCGAGCCGGCGACGGTCGCGAGCGCCGCAACGAGTAGCACCACGAACGCGAGCGCGACGAACGCTCCGCGGCGGAACCGCCGTCCGGGTCCGAAGCCACTCCGACCCATCCACGGAGGGCCGTCGCGCATCCACGGCGGCACGCCGGACCCGCGAGGCGGGCCGTGTCGCTCAGTCATCGGCGAACCGATAGCCGACGCCGTGGACCGTCAAGACGTACCGCGGGTGTCCGACCTCCGGCTCGATCTTCCGGCGGAGGTTCTTGATGTGCGCGTCGATCGCGCGGTCGTACGACTCGATCGCCACGCCGTGCAACGCGTCCTGCAGCTGCGCGCGCGTGAAGACGCGGCCGGGCTCGCGGAGCAACGTGACGAGCAGTTGGTACTCGGTCGGTGTCAGATCCACCGTCCGTCTCTCCACGCGAACGCGCCGCTTCGGCAGATCCACCTCCACGGCGGCGGCCCGCAGGATCTCGGCGCCCGCGGTCGCGCCGCTCGTCCGGCGGAGCACCGCGCGGACGCGGGCCACCAGCTCCTTCGGGCTGAACGGCTTGACGAGGTAGTCGTCGGCCCCGAGCTCGAGCCCGACGATCCGGTCCGACTCCTCGCCGCGCGCCGTCAGCATCACGATCGGGGTGGTGGCGGTGCGTCGGAGCTCCCGCGCCACGTCGAGCCCGTCGATCGTCGGCAGGCCGAGGTCGAGCACGACGAGGTCGGGTCGCTCGCCACGGGCACTCGCGAGCGCCGCTCCACCGTCGCCGACGACCGTCACCTCGTAGCCCGCGACCTCGAGGTAGTCGCGCAGCGTGCGCGCGATCTGCATCTCGTCCTCGACCACCAGGATCCGCTGCATGGGTGCGAGCCTCTCGCGGCGGAAGGGCGGAGGCAACCGTGCCTCCGCCCTTCGCGGCTCCGCTAACTGGCAGGCGTGGCCGGCGTCGGCGGCGCGTCGCCGTGCTGACGGCGGTGCCACTCGTCGGCCTTCTGCTCGAACCGCTTCCGACCCTCTTCGTTCCACGGGCCGGGACCATGGCCGTGTCCGCCCCAGCGGCCGGCTCCCCGGAAGATCCCTCCGATCAGGAAGAACGCTCCGAACAGGAACAGCGGGAACAGGAAGAACCCGGGGAAGAAGTACGGACCGCGGTCGCCGACGACATGGACGACCTGGACCTCCTGGCCGTTCGCCTGAGCGACGTGGACCTGCTCGATGCCCTCGGTGATGCCGTTGCGCTCACCGGCTCGGTAGGCGCCGACCCCGATGCCGATCCCACCGAAGATCAGCACCAACAGGGCGATGATCGCGAATCCTCGACGCATCGTGAACCTCCTTCGTCTCGCGTCAGCCTCCACGATGCCGCCCAGATGTGAAGGGCTCATGAAGGAGCGGAGGAGGTCTCTCGGTCAGGTCGCGAACCGGTCGGTGGCGCGGATCAGTTCTCCTTCGATCCCCGGCTGGCTCCCCGCATGACCTTCGTCATCAACGACGACGAGCTCCGCTGACGGCCACGCCTGCTTCAGCGCCCATGCGTTGGCGATGGGCGCCATCAGGTCGCGCGCGCCGTGAACGAGGACTCCGGGGATGTCCTGGAGCAAGTGGGCGTTCCGGAGCAAGATCCCGTCTTCCAGGAACAAGTCGTGGGCGACGTAGTGCGTGACGAGACGTGCGAAGGCCAACGCGAAGTCGGGGTCGGCGTAGCGCTCGTCGATGGCCCCGGTGGGTGGCCACGCCGGCGTCGCTGACTCCCACGTGCACCATGCCAGCGCGGCGCGGCGGCGGACCTCCGGATCGGGGTCGTGCAGCATCCGCGAGTACGCCTCCACGACGTCCCCTTCGCGTTGGTCGGCGGGAACGCCCGCGCGAAGGGCTGACCACTGCGCGGGGAACAGCGGCGCGACGCCGCCTCGGAACCACCAGTCGGCCTCGGCCCGACGACCGGTCGTGACACCCCACAGGACGATCTGGCTGACCCGGTCCGGGTGCGCCTCGGCGTAGGTGAGCGCCAACGTGCTGCCCCACGACCCGCCGAGCAGCAGCCACCGCTCGATCCCGAGCTCGCGGCGGAGCAGCTCCATGTCCCCGACGAGACGCTGCGTCGTGTTCGTCGACAGGTCGATGTCGGGCTCGCTGGCGTGGGGCGTGCTCCGGCCGCATCCGCGTTGATCGAACAGCACGACTCGGTACGCGGCCGGATCGAACAGGCGGCGGTGCCACGGGGTACAGCCCGATCCGGGTCCGCCGTGGACGACGAGCGCCGGCTTGCCGTCGGGGTTCCCGCTCGCCTCCCAGGAGACGAGGTTGCCGTCGCCGACGTCCAGCATCCCGTGCCGATCGGGCTCGATCCTCGGATACGTCATCGGTGCGCCCTGACGATGACGTCACGGCCGTCCTCGTCCACGAATCGCAACAGTTCACTTCCTTCCGCGACGAGCTCGTCCTTCGTAGACTTCGACAGGCGTTCGAAGGGCTCGACCTCGAGAACCGTCCGTCCGGCTTCCCGCTTGGTCGTCCACGACGCGCGGACGAACCCGTCCACGAGCACCAAGCGCCAATCGCGGCTCGTCACCACCCGGGGCCGATGCTCCTCGGGGATGATGCGCGATCGGTCGGCGTGACCCAGCGTCGCGTTGTCGAACTCAGGCAGGAAGCGAACGGGCGCCGGGGTGGCCGGATCGGGAAGCGGCGAGCCGGGCACGTCGAACAGCTCGCGCCCGTGCTCGTCGCGGAAGGTTCGGAGCTGCGGACGGAGGCGCTCGAGGACCTCGCGCATCGCGGCCAGCCCCGACCACGACTGCACGTCGCCGACGGTCGCCGGGCCGAACGCGGCCAGGTACCGCAGGACCATAGGATCGGGTGAACGATCGGTTCCGAACGCCCGACCGAGCCACGATCCGCCCGTCACCCAGCTCGCCCGGCCGCTCTTCCCCCAGACGCCGCGCGGCGGGATCTGCACGAGGGGCATCAGGTAGCTGCACGCGTACGCGAGCGAGGCCTCATCGCGGTCGGGCCACCGTTCGCGCAAGGCCCGGCTCAGCTCGACACGGGTGTGCGGCTGCTCGTCCAACAACGCACGGCCCGCCGCGAGGAGCTCGTCCATGTCTATCCCTTCGAGCCGACGTGCGAAGGGACTTCCGGATAGGAAGCTGCGCTCGAGGACGCTCTGCAGGACCGGGCGCAACCTCAGATAGTCGCGCGTCGTCATCAGATGCAACGTCGCCCGCATCATCGATGCACGGACGGCTGCCTTCGTTTCGATCAGGTCGGCGAGCTCCTCCGGCCGGAACCGATGCAGCCGGGACCAGAGCCCGACGTACGGCGCCAGCGGCACCTGCGCTTGCATGCCAACGAGGTGCTCGATCGTGTCGCTCGCGGCCAGCTTCCGGCGACGCAGCAGTATCTGGCGCGCGAGCAACGCCCGGTTCAGTCGCCGGGTCGTGAGGACGTCGCCCTGTCTCATCGCGGCCGGGGCAGGTGGGGAGTGCGCATCCGATCCCATCTTCTCCCACGGCGCCGACAGCCTGGCTCGGCCCGGGTGCGGTGGGCTAGCCTCGCCACGTGCTCGGCTTCGCTCGGCTGCTCGCCCATGGGTCGTTCCCGGCGCCGGTGGTCTTCACATCGGAAGGCTTGTTCTTGGCGGGGATGGGCACGGCGGTCGGCGCGTACTGGGTGGCTCACCATCGCGACGGGACGTCCGGCAGGGTCGCCGCGGTCGGTCTCGGCCTCGCGGCCGTTGGCTGTTTCAGCATGGCCACCGTGCTGCCGTTCATCATCGGCCCCGGTTCGCTCAGCAGGCCGACCTCCACGGGGCAGCTCGCCATCGTGTCGCCCCGGCCGGCGCAGATCTTCCAGGGGGATCCGGCGACGGTGCCGGTCTCGCTCAGCCTGAGCGACGCAACGATCGTGCCCGTCACGACGATCCACGTGGTTCCGAACCAGGTTCACATCCACCTCTATCTCGACGGTTCGCTCGTCACGATGACGGGTCTCGAGGCCAGCCTGTCGGTCCGACCCGGTACGCACACCCTGCGCGCGGAGTTCGTCGCCTCCGATCAGGGACCGGTTCCGCCCGCCCGTGACGGCGGAGGTGACCTTCGAGGTCCAGGCGCGGTAGTCGGCCGCGTCGGCTAGCCTCGGGGGAGATGGATCGCGAGGACGTCCTTCCCACGCCTCCGACCGGATCGGCCCCCCCGACCGTGCTCACGGAGCGATATCAACTCGATCGCTCGCTCGGCAACGGCGGGATGGGCGAGGTGTTCGAGGCGACCGACCTGACGCTCCACCGGAACGTCGCGGTCAAGCTCCTGTCGCCGTCGCTCGTTCAAGACGAGCCGGCGCGCGCGCGGTTCCTGCGGGAGGCCCGAGCGCTCGCGCAGGTGAACTCGCCGCACGTGGTCGCGGTGTACGACGCCGGAGAGGACGACGAGCGTCCGTATCTGGTGATGGAGCTCGTCGACGGCACGACGCTCGAACACGAGCTCAAGGGGACCGGGCGCGTCGAACCGGCGCGCGCGGTCGCCATCGCGAAGGACATCGCGAGCGGTCTCGCCTCGGCGCACGAGCAGGGGATCGTGCATCGCGACGTGAAGCCGTCGAACGTGTTCCTGACGCAGTCGGATGCGGCGAAGATCGGCGACTTCGGCATCGCGCGCCTGGAACGGCCCGACGCCATCCTGACGCTGACGGGGCAAACCTTCGGCTCGCCGCCGTACGTGGCGCCGGAGCAGGCGACCGGTGGGACGGTCGACGCGCGCGCCGATCTGTACTCGCTCGGCTGCGTGCTGTTCCAGATGCTGGTCGGTCGCCGCCCGTTCTCCGGAGACGACGCGGTGTCCCTCGTGTATCAGCACGTGCACACGACGCC
>DATAEV010000245.1:0-2780 GCA_036257875.1 Actinomycetota bacterium
ACGACGACGAACCGCTCCGGATGCTCTTCCGCGATCTTGAGGTAGGCGTCCGCCACCTTCGCGAGGAACTGCTGGCCCTCCTGCTCCATCCGATCGAGGGGCTCGTCCGACCGCGCCAAGCCGCGCTCCGGCTCGATGTGGAGGAGGATCACCATGTCGGGGAAGAGTCCCTGGGTGGCCCACACGTTGAGCGACAGCACGTCGGGCTCGCCGAGCCCGCGACCCCAACCCTGGTACGCGAGCGACGAATCGACGTAGCGATCGCAGATCACGACCTTACCTTCGGCGAGCGCCGGCCGGATCACGCTGGCCACGGTCTGCGCGCGAGCGGCGGCGAACAGCAACGCCTCGGCCCGAGCATCCAGCTTGCCGGTCGCCGGATCCAACAGGAGCTCGCGGATCTGTTCCCCCGCGCTCGTCCCGCCGGGCTCACGTGTGACGAGGACGTTCAGACCGAGCGACCGCAGATGCTCCTCGGCCATCTTGATCTGCGTTCCCTTGCCGGAGCCCTCCACCCCTTCGAAGGCGATGAACAGGCCGGTGGCGGGCGGTCGCTTGAGTTTGGGCACGAGGGTGAGAGGGACGGGTCGCGACAGACGGTACCGCTTGAGCAGTCGTCTGGTGTTGATGCCGGCGGCCACGACCACCAAGCCGGCGACCGAGAGCGCGAGCCGCGTTCCCGACAGGTCGATCCGGTTGCCGCCGACGTGGAACTGATTCGCACCCAGCGCGTCCGCGACCGATTGGAAGATCTGCGCCAACGCGGGGAAGGCCGCGAGCGACAGGAACAGGAACATCCGCGCCAGCGTCGTGAGCGCGCCGAAGGTCCGGCCGCGGAACTCGTCGACGACGTTCTCCTGCAGCAGCGTGTAGCCGCTGACCCACGCCAGACCGCAGAAGGCGCCGAGCCACACCGTGAAGACGATCGCCCACGACAGGTTCGGCATCGTCGCGAGGACGAAGAGCGCCGCCGCCGCGGCGATCAGCGACCACACGAACACGATCTCTCGATCGATCACCTTGGCGGCCTGTCCGGCGGTCGCGATCCCCAGGCCCATCCCGACACCGAACGCGGTTACTACGAGCCCCCAACCCGAGGGACCGGCGCCGAGGGTCGTCTGAACGAAGACCGGGCCGATCGCGAGCACCGCGCCGACCGCGCCGAAGGCGACCACGATGCCGCCCGTCATGGCGGACGCGAGCGAGTTCTCACGGAGGAAGCTGATGCCGTCCTTCGTGTCGTGCCACACCCGCGACAGCGTGAGGCGTTCGGTCGCGTGGCTGGGCTGCGTGCGGATCGCGATCCCGGCGACCATGCTCGCCGAGAACAAGAAGGTCCCGGCGTCCAGGAGCAGGGCGAGCGACTCCGGCTGCGCAGCGAGGACGGGGATGCGGCCCCCCAGCCAGATCGACACGGCGGTGAGGGCGGCGAAGACCGCGCCGCCGATCGGCAGGGTCGCGTAGGAGCTCAGCAGTACGAGCGAGTTCGCGTTCGTGAGCTGACGACGTGGGACGAGGTTGGGAAGCGAAGCGTCCCGTGCCGGCCCCCAGAGCAGGGACAGGCACTCGATCGCGAACGACAGCAGGTAGATCGCCCACAGCTCACGAAGGAAGACCATCGACAGGTACATCGCGCCGCGGGCGAGATCGGCCACGATCATCAGACGCTTGCGGTCGAGCCGGTCGACCAGCGTCCCCGCGATCGGACCGAACAGGAAGGCCGGTAAGGTCCGGGCGATCATCACGCCGGCGACGGCGAGCAACGGCGTACCACCGCCGATCGTTGCGACGATCGCGGTCACCGCGATGAACCCCACCCAGTCCCCCAGGGAGCTCACCGACATCGCCGCGAGCAGCCGGGCGAACGCCCGGTGTGTCAGCAGATCCTTGAAGGTCGCCGAGCGGGAGCCGCGGAGGACCTCGACCTCCTCCGCGACGCTCGACACCGGGGGGCCGGCCTCCTAGGCCTTCTTCGCTGCCGAGGGTGGAGTCGCCGCGGCCGTCTTCTTCGCGGTCGTCTTCCTCGCCGCGGTCTTCTTGCGTGCCGTGGTCTTCTTCTTCGCGGCGGGCTTCTTCCGAGCCGCGGCCTTGCGCGCCCGGGCCTCGGCCTTGACGCGGCGCACCTCTGCCTCCGCCTCCGCGTCACCCGACTTGGTCACGTTGAAGTCCAGATCCAGCTCGGCGCCGCAGTTCCAACAGCGGAGCGACTTCGGTCGCCGGAGGAGCAGGGAGCCGCACTCCGGACACGGTCGATCCTTCTCGGGTGGGTTGTTCACCGCCAGATCGCACTCGGGGTACCGGTCGCACCCGTAGAAGGTTCCGAAGCGGGTGTGCTTCTCCACCAGCTCCCCCCGGTGACACTGCGGGCAGGTCACACCGGTTGACGTTGGCGGGTCCTTCTTGATGTAGCGGCAGTCCGGATACCCGCTACATCCCACGAACGGGCCGTAGCGGCCCACCCGGCGCTGGAGCTGGCGACCGCAATCGGGACAGGTCTCGTCGAGCAGCTCCGGCTCGGCGCGCTCGGTGCCGTCCATGTTGCGGATGTAGCGGCATTCCGGGTAGTTCGGGCACCCGATGAACTTGCCGTAGCGCCCCAGCTTGACCTGCAGCCTCCCCGGCTCTCGCCCCTCCTGGGGACACAGCGGGCAGAGCTCGTCGAGCTCCTCGGAGTACCGCTCGAAGGAGTCCTCGGCCTTCTCGAGGGCGCGTTCGAACGGACCGTTGAACTCCTCGAGCATCTGGACCTTCCGGAGCTGGCCCTCGGCGATGTCGTCGAG
>DATAEV010000251.1:0-2411 GCA_036257875.1 Actinomycetota bacterium
CGTCCTGACGGTCGGACCCGGGATCGCGCCGGAATCCGACATCGGGGTCTTCGGGATCTTGGGCTACGACCCGCACGAGGAGCACCCCGGCAGGGGCGTGCTCGAGGTGCTCGGGATCGCGATGGACTTCCGCGACGGCGATCTCGCGTACCGCGTGAACTTCGCAACCGCGGACGGTTCGGAGATCGTGGATCGCCGCGTAGGTCGCGACCTCTCGTCCGACGAGGCCGCACGGCTCGCCGATGAGGTGAACCGGACCCTCGTGCTTCCCGGCGCCTCGTTCGAGCTCCGCGCCACGATCGAGCACCGGGGAGCGCTCGTGATCCGTACCGACGACGGCGCGCCGCTCTCGGCCGAAGTCACGAACACCGATCCGGCGTACCGACGGGAGGGCAACCTCGGCGTCGCGCTCGAGACGTTCGAGCCGCGCGTGGTCACGGCCGAGGCCCTCACGAACAGCGAGGCCGCTCGCCGTGCCGCGGCGCTCACGAACGCGTTCGTCGATGGGTCGGCGGCGGTCTTGGAGGCTTCGGTCGTCAACGCGGAACGGCGCGCGGATGGGAAGGTCCCGGCCAACCTGATCCTGACGCGCGACGGCGGGGATCGCCGGCCCACCCTCCAGCCGATCAGGGAACGGTTCGGCCTCAGCTGGGGGTGCTTCGTCGAGATGCCCGTGGAGCGCGGGATCGCCCTGGCTCTCGGTATGGAACCCGTCGACGCGCCGCGCCTCGACCCGGCAGGGTTCGGGTCGGCCGCGGCCACTTCGTACGCGGCATGGTCGGAGCTCGCCGCGGACGCGCTCGGCGGGTTCCAGGCTCTCTACGTCCATATCAAAGGGCCAGACGTCCCCGCCCATGACGGCCGCTTCGAGGACAAGCGCGACGTCATCACGACGATCGACCGGGCGTTCTTCGGGGAGCTGCTCCCGCGGATCGACCCGTCCCGCACCGTCGTCGCCGTCACGGCGGATCACGCGACCTCGTGCGTGAAGCGCGCCCACACCGCCGACCCCGTCCCCTTGCTGATCGCCGGAGGACCCATCGACGCCGACGGCTCGATCGCCTTCGGCGAGCGAGCCTGCGCCGAAGGCTCGCTCGGCCTCCTGCGCGGGGTCCAGATCATGCCCCGACTCGTCGCGCTCTTGGGGTGAGATGCCCGGCGCCGCTGGATATCCCGGCGTTGGCCGATCGTTCCTGTGTTGTCCGCGGATACGTTCTGCCCTACACTTCGGCGGTCGTGAACAGGGGTAGCGGCGTGTGAGCCAGGTCCAACAGACCGAGCCGGCTATCGAGGTCCTCGTCCCACTCGAGGGCGCAACCGAGAAGGTAGAAGGCCGCACCCCGTGGCAGCTCTTCTGGACTCGCTTCAAGCGGGACCGCATCGCGGTCGGCGCGGCCGTCGTGGTCCTGATCCTGATCACCCTGGCGTTCACGGCACCGGCGTTCTCGAAGTTCATCGTTCACCGCGGGCCGAACGACCTCAACCAGGACTACACGAGCGATATCAGCGTGCCGCTCCTCGGCCCGAGCAAGGTCGCGTGGTTCGGTGTCGACAGCCTCGGTCGCGACATCTTCATCCGGACGCTCTACGGTGCGCGAACGTCCCTGTTGATCGCGATCATGGCCACGGGGATCTCGCTCGTCATCGGGATCGCCCTGGGGCTGATCGCCGGGTTCCGCGGTGGAAAGCTGGATACCTTCATCTCGCGACTCATCGATATCGTGCTGTCTCTCCCACTCCTGTTGTTAGCGATCGGCGTCGGCGCCGCCTGCGGCGCGTCCGTGACGGGCTGTCTCGGTGGTCTCGTCAAACCCGGGATCCCCCTCGTGACGGGGATCATCGCGTTGTTCGGATGGCCGTACGTCGCGCGTATCGTCCGAGGACAGACCCTGTCGCTCCGGGAGCGGGAGTTCGTCGAGGCAGCTCGTGCGACGGGCTACGGCAACCTCCACATCATGTTCCGAGAGATCCTTCCGAACATGGTCGCCTCGATCATCGTGGTGGCGACGCTGCTGATCCCGCAGAACATCCTGTTCGAGGCCGCGCTGTCGTTCCTCGCCGTCGGGGTCCCGGCGGGCACGCCTTCCTGGGGCGGGATGCTCTCGGACGCAACCAACGGCGCGCTGTATCGGATCGCGTGGTGGATGCTCTTCTTCCCCGGGATGTTCCTCGTGGTCACAACGCTGGCCTTCAACCTCCTGGGGGACGGCCTCCGGGATGCCCTCGACCCGCGCGCGGGGCGCTGACCGCTCGAGGAAGGGGAGGGGGCGAAGCCACGACGTGGTCCAATCCCGTATAACACGGGCGGAAGAGGTTTGGGGCGACAGGACGAAGGGAGTGAAGTCTGTGATCGGTCGCAAACGACTTGCGGCTGCCGCATTGGGGGTAACGTTCGCCCTGGTAGCGGTTGC
>DATAEV010000275.1:0-3820 GCA_036257875.1 Actinomycetota bacterium
CTACGGCGCTCGGCGGGCGCAGACGCGGGTGCGTCGTCCGGACGGATCGGTGGAGACGCTCCACACGCTCAACGGAACGGCCACGGCGATCGGCCGGACCCTGATCGCGATCTTGGAGAACAACCAGCAAGCGGACGGCTCCGTGGTCATCCCGGAACGTCTCTGGCAGTTCCTGCCCGAACGGGCGAGGGTGCTGACGCCTCGCGTGTAGCTCGGTATCGGTTTAGCCAAACAGCCGAGTGGGTAGCTCGCGACCCGGAGGAAACGCCAAGGGGGGTTCCACATGGTCGCGGTTGATATCCAGCAAGGTCTGACGGACGCGTGGACGAGGGTGGCGACGTTCGTTCCGAAGTTCCTGGGATTCCTCGTCATCTTGCTCGTCGGTTACTTCATCGCGAAGGCGTTGATGAAGCTCACCGACGCCTTCTTGGAACGAGTGGGATTCGATCGGATCGTCGAGCGAGGGTCGCTGAAGTCCGCTCTGCAGCGGAGCCGGTTCGACGCTTCCGACATCCTTGCCACCGTGGTGTTCTGGACCGTCTTCCTGATCGCACTGCAACTCGCGTTCGGCGTGTTCGGTCCGAACCCGGTGAGCGACCTGCTGAGCGGGATCATCGCCTACCTGCCGAACGTCTTCGTGGCGATCGTGATCGTGATCATCGCTTCAGCCCTGGCGAAGGTCGCCTCGGAGCTCCTCGAAGCGATGCTCGGCGGCGTCGAGGGTGGTCGTTGGATGGCTCGGATCGCCGGAGCGGCCATCCTCATCTTCGGGGTGTTCGCGGCCCTGGATCAGCTCAAGATCGCTCCCGCCATCGTGATCGGCCTCTACTACGCGATCCTCGCCGTGATCGTCGGCTCCGCGATCGTGGCGGTCGGCGTTGGGGGGATCCCCATCGTCCGCGGGTACCTGGAACGGGCATCCGGGCGTCTGCAGGACAAGGCCGGCGAGGTTCGTCGGGAGGCTGATCCGGGAGCCGCTCGGGAGCGCGCGGGTGCGCTGATGCAGGAGGAGCGGGCGCGCGCGGCGGGGGCCACCGAAACGCTGGATCTCACGCAGGAGGAGCCGCACGACGAGCTGCGTCGATAAGCAGCGGGGCTCGTCTCAGCTCTGCCGTTCCGCCTGGTCTTCGACGGGAGCCGGTATCGGTTCTTCCGGTGCGTGGCGCGACGTGACGTCGAACGTAACGCCGTGCCACGTGGCCGGTTCCCAGCCGGCGGGCGTCACCCGGCGGCCCACGCCGTGGATCCACCGAACCGAACCGTCGCGATGGATGACGCGGTATTCGTCGTCCCACACGCCGGTCCGATCGGAGATCTGGCTCGTCCGTTCGACCCGGTTGCGGTCGTCGGGGTGGACGAGCCGGGGGAAGTGATACGGCTCTGCGATGAGCTCCTCGGACGTGTAGCCGAGCAGCTCGAAGGTCTGCGATCCGATGAAGACGTACCGGCCCCATCCGGAGTCCGTATCGACCGTGTGGGTCCATGGAACGGCGGGCACCCCCTCGACGAGATCGTGCAGGATCGCATGCTCGGCGGCGAGGGCTTCCTCTGCGGTCCGACGCGTCGTCACGTCCAGCAGCACGCCTTGGAACCGCACCGGGCGGCCGATCTCGTCGCGCTCGATGCAGCGACCGCGGTCGTTCAGCCAGACGATGCGGCCGTCGGCGGCGATCATCCGGTAGTCCACGTCCCAGGGCTCCCCGCGCACCGTGTTGACCCGCGTCTGCGTCATCACGTCGTCGCGGTCGTCCGGATGCATCAGCTCGAGCCAGCGTGCAGGTTCGATCCAGGCCTCGCGAGGGAGTCCGAGGATCTCCGACATCAACGGCCCGATGTACCGCATCTCGACCCGCTGCTGTTCGCCGTGGTGAACCACGAAGCTGTACGGAACCATCGGCCCGAGCTCGGCGAGCTCGCGGAATCGCTCCTCCGCCTCGGCGGCCTTTCGCTCGGCCTCGAGCCGAGCGGTCAGATCGATCAGGACGCCCTGGAACAGGAACGGGTCCCCCGCGGCGTTGCGGGCGAGCATCGTGGCGCGGTCGAGCACCTGCACGATCCTCCCGATCTTGTCGAAGTAGCGGTACTGCATCTCGAACGGTTCGCCCGTGAACCGGCTGCGATCCCACGCATTCACGACCCGATCGCGGTCGTGTGGGTGGAGGCGGCTCAGACGGATCGCGTCGTCCTGCCACTCGGTGGCCGTGAAGCCGAGGAGCTCCTCGACCTGAGGGCTCGCGTAGGAATGGTCGCGGTCGTCGTCGGACGATGCCACCTGCCGCCGGTAGACGACCGCCGGCAGGTCCTCGACGAGGTTCCGGAAGCGCTCCTCCGCGGACCGGAGCTCCCGTTCGACGCGGCGCCGCTCACCGATCTCGAGCGTCATCAACTCGTTCGCCTCTTCCAGCTGCGCCGTCCGAGCGAGAACGCGGAACTCGAGGTCGTCGTTCGAGGTGCGGAGTCCTTCCTCGGCCTGCTTCTGCGCACTGATGTCGACCATCACGCCTTGCCAGGTCAGCGGTCCGCCGTCCTGATCGCGCAGCAGGACCGCTTGGTCGCGGACCCAGACCACCCGGCCGTCGGCGGCGATCAAACGGTACTCCCGCGACCAGGCCTCGCCGGTGGCGCTGTGGAGGTCGTGGGCAGCGAGCTCGATCTCGCGGTCATCCGGGTGCAGGAGCTCGGCCCAGATGTCTTGCTGGTCCAGCCACTCGTCTCGCGTATAGCCGAATACCGCCTCGATGTGCGGGCTCGCGTACAGCGTGCGTCGGTGGTCGTCGAGCCCCATCTCGTAGACGACGGCGGGGATGCCCTCCACCAGCGCCCGATACCGGGCCTCGCTGGTCGCAAGCTCCCGCTCGGCCTGGACCCGGTCCGTGATGTCGACCAACACACCGCGCCAGTGGAGCCGGTTGCCATCGGCGTCGCGGATCAAGACGGCATGGTCGTGCACCCAGACCACGGTCCCGTCCGGGCGGACGTGCCGGAACTCTCGGTCGAAGGGGGCTCCCTGCGTCACGGCCACCTTCCACGCATCGAGCACGCCGGGCAGGTCGTCGGGGTGGATCAGTTCGATCCAGTCGGGGCCCGCCTCGTCGAAGAACGCCACCGGGTACCCGAGGATCTTCTCGACGTTCGGACTGATGTACAGGGTGTTGGGGACCGGTTCGTCGGAATCGATGTAGAGCACGGCGGGGAGGTGCTCGACGATCGAGCGCATGTCTGCTTCGGGATCGGATCCGCGCGGGATCCAGGAGACGTCGCTGGTCACCCGTGCAGGGTAGCGACTCCCCGGGCCCTTCGCTCGTCGTCGAGGCGGTTACGACTTCGCGTACTTCTGGACGAACGCGAGCGCGATGTCGGCGACCTCTTGCCAGCCGTGGTCGATCGTAAGCGCGTGGCCGCGGCCCGGGACCTTCACGATCTCGGTCACACCATCGTTGCGCCTCTGGCGCTTGTAGGAGGCGTTCGCGATGGCCCACGGAACCACGTGGTCTTTCTCGCCCTCCAGGATCAACAACGGGCCGCGTTTCGGGTTCTTCGTGTCGACCTTCACCTCGGTCCAGGGATTCAGATTGGCGAACGCGGCCTCGAAGAGCGGCTCGCCCGACGTCGGAACCGAGAAGGCCGCGTACAGCTCCTTGGCCTCGTCCTCGCTCACCGCGTTGGCGAACGAGTAGCGGAATTGCTCGTACGTGAGCGGCACCGCGCGGTGGTAGTTCGCCGGGTTCTTGAGCACCGGTGACGCGGACCGCAGCGACGAGATCGGCAACGGCAGCACGCCGCGGAACGGCGCCGGATCGATCGCAACGGAGACCTTCGC
>DATAEV010000278.1:0-3165 GCA_036257875.1 Actinomycetota bacterium
CCGCGCATCGTCCGCCCAGAAGCTCAGGATGTCGTTCCCGGAGATGTCGGCCTTGTTGCCCACCGAGACGAAGCCCGAGAGCCCGAGCCCGAGTCGGGCCGTCTGGTCCATCACGGCGAGGCCGACCGCCCCGCTCTGCGAGAGGAACCCCACGCGCCCTTCCACGGGGACGGTCGTCGCGAAGGTGCCGTTGAGCCCGACCTCGGGATCGGTGTTCACGACGCCCATGCAGTTCGGGCCGATCAGCCGCATCCCGGATGCGCGGCACACCTCGAGCAGATCGCGCTCGCGCTGCGGCCCCTCGCCCCCGGTCTCCGCGAACCCTGCGGAGATCACGACGAGCCCGCGCACCCCTTTCTCGGCGCACTCGCTCGCGACGGCGAGCACGTGAGCGGCCGGAACCGCGATGAAGGCGAGATCGACCTGGGCCGGGACGTCGAGGACGCTCGGGAACGCGGCGACCCCCTGCACCGCGGTTGCACGCGGGTTGACGGGGTACACGACGCCGTGGAACCTGCCTTCCAAGAGGTTCAAGAAGAGCCGTCCGCCGATCGACCCGGGGTCGCGCGAAGCGCCGATGACGGCGATCACGTCGGGGACCAAGAACGACCGGACGGCGTTCGCGGCGGCGGCGATGTCTCGATCCTCGAACAGACGAGCGGCGTCTTCGGTCAGCGTGGTTGGGATCGTGACCTCGATCGAGCCGGGGAGCGCGCGGATCCGCGGTGAGAAGCCACTCGCTCGGACGACCGCGATCATCGGGTGGTTCTCGGGCAGCACCTCCGCGAGGAACGTCGTGATGCCATTGTCGCGGGCAGCTCCCGCGAGCTGGCCGATCAACATGGATCCCAGCCCGCGACGTTGGACGCGATCGCTGACGCTGACACCGACCTCCGCCCGCGAGTCATCGATCCGGAAGTACTGCGCTCCACCCACGACCGTGCCCTCGTCCCCGCCGGTCAATGCGAGGAGCGTGACGTGGGTAGCCGGATCGACCTCCACCGCCTGAGCGGCGATCTCGCCGACGTCGACGACCGCCGAATGGAACCGCAAACGCCGGCTGTCCGGCGACAGATCGATCAGGTACGCCTCGACCCGCTCCCGGTCCTCGGGCGCCGCCGGACGGATCCGCACCGTGGCGCCGTCACGCAGGACGCGGTCGACCGGCGCGATCGGAACCGACGTGGAACGCACGGCGACATCCTACGCAGGGCGATCCTGGGAGCCGGCGGCTCAGCGCGCGAGCGGCTCGGGGCTCGGACTCAGCGATCCGGAGAGCTCGATGCGGTCGCGGCCGGCGAGCTTGGCTCGATACATCGCGGCGTCGGCTTCGCGGATCACGTCCTCCGGCCGGGCGTTCCCGTCGGCACAGCTCGCGACCCCGAGGCTCGCCGTCGTAGTGACTCGGTGGCCCGCGATCGTGAACGGTTCCTTCAGCTGTTCGGCCAACCGTTCGGCGAAGAGCCGGGCGTCTCCGGGCTTCGACACGTCTCCGACGAAGATCACGACGAACTCGTCGCCGCCGTAGCGGGCGACGGTGTCGGTCGGTCGAACCGCGGCCGAGAGTCGCTCCGCGACCTGGATCAAGAGCTCGTCCCCGGCCCCGTGGCCGAACGTGTCGTTCACGACCTTGAAGTCGTCCAGGTCGAGGAAGACCAACGTGGCTCCGACATCCGGTTCGCGAGCCGTCCGGGCAAGCGCCATGGTGAGCCGATCCAGCAAGAGCTGGCGGTTCGGCAGCCCGGTCAAGACATCGTGGACGGCCCGATGCAGCAGCTCGTCCTCCACCAGCTTCCGAGCGCTGATGTCCTCGAGCATCCCCATCGCGTAGAGCGGCAGTAGGTCGGGGCCCCGGACCAACGTGACCACGGTGCGGCACCACAGGAACGATCCATCCTTGCGCCGGAAGCGATGCTCCGCCCGGCAGCGATCCCGGTGTCCCGCGCGCAGCTCCGCGAGCTCATCGAGGATCTCCTCGTCGTCCGGTTCGACCAGATCGGCGAGCGCGACGCCGCTCAACGCTCCTTCGTCGTATCGACCGAGCCACTCGATCGTCGCGTTCGCTTCGGTGATCCGTCCGTCCAAGGCCACGGTGAAGACGCCGATCGCCGCCGCGTCGAAGAGGGTCCGGAACTTGAGCTCGCTGTCGGCCATCGCCTGTTCGGCCCGCTTCCGCGTCGTGATGTCGACCATGACGCCTTGCCAATACAGCGTTCCCGTCGACACGTCCGGAACGACCGCCGCCCGTTCGCTCACCCAGACGACATGACCCTCACGGTGGAGCAGCCGGTACTCCTCGCTCAAGTTCAGCTTGTACTTGCGTGCGTTCTCATCCGCGGCCACGAGCCGGTCACGGTCCTCGGGGTGCAGGATCCGCAGCCAGAGCTCGCTCTCATCGAGCCATTCGTGGAGCGGGTAACCGAGCATCGGTTCGACCTGTGGGCTGATGTAGAGAGGGATCGAGTGGCCCGGGTCGTCCGTGATCCGGTCCAAAAAGGTCGCAACGCCGGGGATGTTCTCGGCGAGCGTGCGGAACTGTTCCTCGCGTGCCTCCGCGCGTTCGGCGTCCTCCTCATCCTCGGTCGGAGAACCGTCATGCTCGTTGGTCGTCTGCATCGGCGTCGGCGCCGGGCGGACCCGCGCCGCGGCCGGCACTCCCCCACAGTCATCGGTCGCTCCGGGGCAAGCCTGAGGGAGCCCAGCTCAACGGCGAAGGTTCGCCCAGCCGCCACGTCGAGAGGTTGGTCCGAGCGCCGCAGCGATGGCATGCTGGAGGGACGAGCCGATCGATCGGGAGGAGGCAGCATGAACCTGAACAGCGTCTTGATCGGGTCCGAGGCCCCACAGACCCTGGCCGACTACTACACGAAGCTCTTCGGGAAGCCCGGCTGGGAGGACGGTGGGTACACGGGCTGGCAGATCGGGAACGGCGGGATCACCGTCGGACCCCACGACCAGGTGATGGGGAGGAACACCCAGCCCGGCAGGCTGATATGGAACATCGAGAGCGCCGACGTCAAGGGTGACTTCGAGAAGCTCAAGGCCGCCGGCGCGACCGTGATCCAAGAGCCGTACCACCCGGGCGACGACGAGTCAGAGGTGTGGATCGCAACGTTCTCCGATCCGGACTCGAACTACTTCCAGCTCGTCAGCCCCATGTAGCCG
>DATAEV010000281.1:0-15951 GCA_036257875.1 Actinomycetota bacterium
CGGGGAGCAGCTCCACCTGTCTCAGCACACGGTGAAGGCGGAGGCCATCTCGATCTACCGAAAGCTCGGCGAGACGTCGCGAAGCCGCGCCGTCGAGCGGTCACGCTCGCTTGGTCTGCTCCCCGACTGATCCAGGCGTCGTTTCATCCCCTTCGCGCGATGCGCGATCGGTTGTACCCGCGGTGTGATGGGTCGTCTCTTTCCTCTCGACGAGCGGAACGGAGGTTTGGTGGACCCCTTGGGTGGGGACTTCGCGAGGGAGTTGGATGCGAAGACACGTGCGCTCGTGTGCCTGGCGGCTCATGTCGCGTTGGGGGGATCCGACGACGTGTACGACGGCGCGGTGGAGACCGCGATCACGAGTGGCGCCTCGCCGGACGAGATCATCGGCGTTCTGTATGCGGTGGCGCCGGCGGTCGGGGCCGCCCGCGTGGTGTCGGCCGCGCCGCACCTTGCGTCGGCGATGGGCTATGACATCGATCGCGCCCTCGAATACCTGTCCGGGAACGAAAGCGAGACGACCGGCTTGCCGTGAGGCGGCGCTGTGGCAGCCGGTCGCTCACGCGACCGGCGGATGCGCCGCAAGGGCGGCCTCCAGCTCCTCCGCGGCCTTGCTCGCGGCCGCTTCGCCCACGTGCGATGCGACCGCGCGATAGACACCGACGATGTCGTCGTGCGTCGCGCCGCTCGCGATGGCCATCTCGACGTTGGAGAGGTAGCTCGGGAGCTCACCTCGGAGCGCGATCGTGGCCGCGAGTCGCGCCAACGCCGAACATCGCGCGTCCAACCCCGGAACCGCCCCCTGCGCGCAGGCACCGAGCGCGTGAGCCAGAGCCCCCTCGTCATGCAGACTCAAGCGACGCAGGATCTCCTCGTTCTCATCCACGGGGGTCTCCGTTCCCGGACGCGCCCGACGGTAATCACGACGGAGCGGCCATGCATCCCCCGTTTGGGATGCAGATGCTCCGCGGCATGCGATCGGCCGGCGGTCGTCGAACGGCCAGTACGGGCCCGGAGCCTCCGCACGACCTGCCGGACATCGGGATGGACACCTGGGCTCGTGCCAAGTCCGAACCCGTGGCAGACTCGGCGACGTGCCTGAAGGGATGAACGTCGATATCGCCCACAAGCTGACCGAACGCGAGCAGGAGGAGGCCAGGGAGAAGCGGCGATGGCAGGAGTTGGCGGAGATCGGCGAGGTGATCATCCTCGCGATCGTCGCGGTCGCCACCGCGTGGAGCGGGTACCAGGCAGCCAGATGGGACGGACGCCAAGCCTTCCAGTACGGCACCGCATCGCGGCTTCGGGTCCAGGCCGATGAGGCGGACACGCTCGGAGGACAGCAGCGGCTGCTCGACGTCTCCACGTTCAACACCTGGATCCAAGCCCAGCAGGAAGGGAACGAGAAGCTCGCGGGCCTCTACGTCCGGCGGTTCAGCGACGAGTACCGGGTCGCGTTCGATGCGTGGCTGAAGACCCACCCGTTCACCAACCCGGACGCACCGGCGGGCCCGATCTTCATGCCCGAATACCACAATGCGCAGACCGAACTCGCGGCGACCTTGAACGAGCAGGCCGACGTCGCTTTCGAGGCGGGCACTGCCGCCCGTGAGACGGCGGACCGATACGTGCGCGAGACCGTGTTGTTCGCGACGGTGCTGTTCCTGGTGGCCATCGCGCAGCGCTTCAAGTTCCGCGGGGTTCGCATCGCCGCCACGGCCGTGGCGGCAGCGTTGATGGTGGTCGCGCTCGTGGGGGTCATCAGCCTCCCACGGCTCTGAGCCGCCGATACCCCCTCCGCCGCAGCCCGGCCTCCTTCGTCCGATTCGGGGGATGCGGGCCCCGCCCGACGCCGCGAGGATGCCACGTGATGGTGCTCCGGAGGGCGTCTGGGGGTGGCGGTCCGTGACGAACCTCGACCTCGCGCGACTCCAGTTCGCCTCCACGAGCATCTACCACTTCCTGTTCGTGCCGGTGACGATCGGCCTCGCCTTCCTGGTGGCCTTGCTCCAGACGACCTGGCACCGGCGTGGTGACGAGGCGTACCTCCGGCTAACACGGTTCTTCGGCACGCTCCTGGTGATCAACATCGCGATCGGCGTGGTGACGGGCCTCGTACAGGAGTTCCAGTTCGGGATGAATTGGTCGGCGTACTCACGCTACGTCGGCGACGTGTTCGGAGCTCCGCTGGCGATCGAAGGTCTCGGCGCGTTCTTCCTGGAGTCTGTCTTCCTCGGGCTCTGGTTGTTCGGGTGGGGGCGCCTGTCGCCCCGCGTGCACCTGGCGACGATCTGGGCGGTCGCGGGCGGGGCCGCGCTCTCCGCGGCCTTCATCATGGCCGCGAACTCGTGGATGCAGCACCCCGTCGGCTATGCGGTGGTCGATGGCAAGGCGCAGCTCACCAACATCTGGTCCGTGTTGACCAACCCGGTCTTCGTGTGGGGGTACCTCCACGTGCTCCTCGCGTCGCTCGTTACCGGATCCGCGGTGATGCTCGCCGTCTCGGCGTGGCACCTGCGGCACGGATCCCAAGTGGAGCATTTCCAGCGGGCCGCCTCCCTCTCGCTCGTGGTGCTGCTGCCGGCGTCGCTCTTCGCGATGATGGTGGGGAGCCACCTCGGCGTGATCGAGACGACGTACCAGCCGATGAAGGTCGCGGCGATGGAGGCGCAATGGGAGACATGCCAGCCCTGCTCTTTCTCGGCCTTCCAGATCGGTGGCGGGAAGAACGACGAGACGCCGACGAAGATCATCGCCATCCCGCATCTCCTATCGCTGCTTGCGGATGATTCGTGGAACGGCCAGGTCGAGGGGATGAACGAACTGAATCAGCAGTACCAGCAGCTATACGGGGTGGGGAACTACGTCCCCAACGTCTTCATCCAGTACTGGTCGATGCGCGTGATGGCGTACCTGGCGGTGGTCGTGTTCCTCGTGGCGCTTCTCGGCGTGTATCTCCTGTGGCGGAAGAAACTGATGAGCACGAGGTGGTTCCTGGGACTCGCGATCTGGGCGGTCGCGACCCCGTTCCTCATGAACACGGCGGGGTGGATGCTCACCGAGAACGGACGCCAGCCGTGGATCGTGCAGGGATTGATGCAGACGAGCCAGGGCGTCTCGCCCTCCGTGAGCGCGGCGTCGATCTGGATCAGCCTCTCGGTGTTCGTCCTGCTGTACGGAACGCTCGCCGTGGTCGACTGGACGTTGATGGTGCGCTACGCCCGGAAGGAACTCGCCCCGGTGGGCGAAGCGGACGAACACGACCTGAGCGAAGCAGCGATGGCGTACTAGGAGCGATAGGGATGGGTCTCCAGGTCTTCTGGTTCATCACGATCGCGGTGCTGTGGACCGGCTTCTTCGTGTTGGAGGGCTTCGATTTCGGTGTGGGGATGCTGCGCGGGGTGATCGGCAGGAACGAGGCGGAGCAGCGCGTCGTCATCGCAACGATCGGCCCCGTCTGGGACGGCAACGAGGTCTGGCTGATCGTGGCGGGCGCGGGGATCTTCGCTGCCTTCCCGTCCTGGTACGCGACGATGTTCTCGAGTCTCTACCTCGCCATGGTGTTGCTGCTGGTTGCGTTGATCGTTCGCGGAGTGTCCTTCGAATTCCGTGGCAAGCGTGATGGCGCAGCATGGAAGAAGGACTGGAGCCGGTTGCAAACAGGGGGAAGCTTCTTGGCGCCGTTCTTGATCGGCATCGCGCTCGCCGATCTGCTCCACGGCCTGCCGATCGACTCCAGCGAGGAGTTCACCGGGAACTTCTGGGATCTCCTCAGCCCGTACTCCGTGTTCGCCGGCCTCACGTTGGTGCTCCTCTGCGTGCTCCACGGCGCCACGTACGTCTCACTCAAGACCGACGGCGAGCTTCGGGAACGCGCACATCGACTGGCTCGTCGATCCACCGTCGTGACCGGCGCCGCGGTCCTGATCTTCGGCGTGTGGACCCAAGTTGTGATCCATCACGGAGCGTTCCCGGACTTCCTCACTGTGGGCGCGGTTCTCGCGATCGTGGCGTCGGCGTGGCTGCTGGGTGAACGCCGCGAAGGCTGGGCGTTCGCGATGACCGCGTTCGCGATGGCGGCAACGGTCCTAACGTTCTTCACCGACCTCTATCCGAACGTGATGGTGTCGAGCACCGACGCTGCGTACAACCTGACGGTGCAGAACGCATCGTCGGCGCCGTACGCGCTCAAGGTCATGACGATCGTGGCGATCGTCTTCCTTCCGGTCGTGATGATCTATCAGGGCTGGACGTATCACGTCTTCCGGAAGCGGCTGGCGAGCCCGGCCGGATCGGAGCCGCCCCCGTCCGCATCCCCATCTGGACCGTCCCCGGCGGCCGCGGGAGGCACGCCGGTAGAGTCCTGAGGCCGTGCGCCCGCTCGACCCTCGACTCCTGCGACGTGTTCGGCCCGCTCGTGTCGCGCTTGCGATCGACGTGCTCTTCGGGCTCTTCGCGACGATCGCGCTGCTGATCCAGGCGACGTTGTTCGCGTCGATCGTGGCCCGCGCGTTCCAGCATCTGCCTCTCCGACCCGGCGAGATCATCGCGTTCTGCGCGGTGGTGATCGCTCGTGCTCTGTTCGGAGCGGGCTTCGAGGCGACCGGCCGGCGAGCGGCGGCGCTCGTCATGTCCGACCTCCGCATGTCGTTGTTGGAGCGACGCCTTTTCGATATGCCCACCGCGGCGGACGGGGCCGAAGCGGGTGAGATCGCCACGGCGGCGGTGAACGGGGTCGACGGGCTCGAGGCATACTTCGCTCGCTACCTCCCGCAGCTCGTCTTGGCCGCGCTCGTGCCCCTCGCGGTGTTGACCTGGACGGTCGCGATCGACGTGACCTCCGCCGCGATCATGGTGGTGACGCTGCCGCTGATCCCGCTGTTCATGGTGCTGATCGGCCGGTACACGGAGTCCAAGACCCGAGCGCGCTGGTCGGCGTTGACGCGACTTTCGAATCACTTCCTGGATGTCATCCGCGGACTGCCCACGCTGCGGGCTTTCAACCGCGGCGAAGCGCAGGCGGGTCGGATCGAGGAGGCGAGCGAGGCGTATCGGCGCATGACGATGGAGACGCTCCGCGTCAGCTTCCTGTCCGGAGCCGTGCTCGACTTGGCTGCGACGTTGGCGACCGCGCTCGTTGCCGTCACGCTCGGCGTTCGGTTGGTCGAGGGAACCGTGGCGTTCAGGCCCGCCCTGACCGTGCTGCTCCTCACCCCTGAGCTGTACGTGCCCCTCCGAAGCCTTGCGGCGCAGTTCCACGTCAGCGCCGACGGGTTGGCTGCCGCGGAGAAGATCCTCGATCTGACCGAGACACCCCAGACCCGACGCCTCGGTACCGATCGAGTCCCGAGTGCCTGGCAGTCGCTCCGTCTGCAGGACGTCTCTCTTGAGAACGTGGGCCGAGGCGGGAAGGTGCTCGATGGGTTCGACCTGACCATCGGACGCGGTGAGGTCGTCGCGTTGGTCGGTCCGAGCGGTGCCGGCAAGAGCACGGTGGCGGCGTTGCTGCTGGGTTTGCGGTCCCCGGATGGCGGCTCGATCACCGTGGACGGCACGGACCTCGCATCGCTCGATCTCCGGGGTTGGCGAGCCGACGTGGCGTGGGTCCCGCAGCGCCCCAGCGTCTTCCGCGGCTCGGTCCGGGACAACATCGCGATCGGCAACCCGTCCGTCACCGCTTCGGAGATCGACCTGGCATCGAGGGCGGCAGGCTTCGATGAGGTGGTCGCCGAGCTACCGCGCGGGTATGAGACCCACATCGGGGAAGGCGCCCGGGGTTTGTCGGCGGGTGAGACGCGCCGCCTCGCCTTCGCAAGAGCGCTTGCGCGCCCCGCACAACTCCTGATCCTCGACGAGCCAACCGCGAACCTCGACGCGGAGAGCGCCGAAGTGATCGCGGCGTCGATCCGCGGGGTGGACAGCGAACAAGCGGTGTTGCTGATCGCGCATAGCCCCGTGCTTGCGCGCTCGGCTGATCGGATCGTGCGGATCGAAAACGGTCGAGCCATCACGCTCTCCGACGAGGCGGTCGTCCCGTGAGGACGCTGCGGGAACTGCTCCGGATCGCGCGGTTGCCCCGCGCACGCGTGGTCGCGTCCGTCTCGCTCGGTTCGCTCTCCGTGCTCTTGGGCGTCGGGTTGCTGTCCATCGCCGGCTACGTGATATCTCGGGCCGCAGAACACCCACCCATCCTGTCCCTCACCGTGGCGATCGTGGCCGTTCGGGTCTGCGGGATCGGCAGACCCTTGGCGCGGTATCTCGAGCGACTCGAGCGACACGATCTCGCCTTCCGAGTGCTCGCGCGGATGCGCGTCGGCTTCTTCCGGAAGATCGAGCCGCTCGTCCCGGGACGCCTGCCCGAGCTCCGCCGTGGAGACCTTCTCGCTGCCATGGTGGGGGACATCGACGCGATGCAGAACCTGTTCGTCCTCGGGGTTGCGCCTCCGATCGTCGCTCTCGTGACCGGGGCGATCTCCGTCGCGATCGCGACCGCGTTCCTGCCCGCCGCGGGGATCGTCCTCGCCGTCGGTTTGCTGATCGGCGGTATCGGGATCCCATCGCTCGCGGCCTTCAGCGCCCGGCGCACCGGCCCCCGACACGCCGCGGCTCGGGCCGAGATGACGACCGAGCTCGTGGACGTCCTCCGTGGTGCGCCGGAACTCGTCGTCCTCGGTGCTGCCGAGCAGGCCGCCGAGACGGTGCGAACGCTCGACGCCGAGCTGGTGCATCTGGAACGTCGTGATGCGCTGATGAGCGGTGTCGTCGAAGGCCTGTCCACCACCGTGTCGGGACTCACGGTCGCAGGTGTGCTGGTCGTGTGCGCGACCGCGATCGCGGCCGGCACGCTCGACCGTGTGATGGTCGCCTCGCTCGCGCTCCTCGCGATGGCATCGTTCGAGGCCGTGGTGCCGCTCCCGGCGGCGGCATCGGTCCTCCGGAGCACGATCGCATCGGGACGTCGGCTGCTCGACATCACGGGGCAAGCGCCGAGCGTCGTCGACCCATCGGATCCGGCCGATGCGCCCAGGGATCCTGCGGTGACGCTCGAGCAGGTCGGCTTCGGGTACGCGAACGAAGAGTCGTGGGCGCTGCACGATGTGAGCTTCCGCCTGGCGCCGGGACGGAAGGTCGCCCTCGTCGGCCGCTCGGGGTCTGGCAAGAGCTCGCTCGCCGCCTTGATGGTCCGGTTCCTCGACCCGGACAGCGGCAGGGTCACGCTGGGTGCGACCGACGCGCGCGCCTTGCGGCAGCAGGACGCCCGCTCCTTCGTCACCCTGGACGCCCAGGAGGCGTACCTCTTCTCAACGACGATCCGGGAGAACGTTCGCCTCGCGAAGCCTTCCGCGGATGACGCCGAGATCGAGCGAGCTCTTCGGAGGGCACAGATCTGGGAGTGGGTGGCGTCGCTACCGGACGGATGGGACACGTTCGTCGGCGAGGAGGGAACCATGGTGTCGGGCGGCGAGCGTCGCAGGATCGCGCTGGCACGGACGTTCCTGGCGGACGGCCCGGTCATCGTCTTCGATGAACCCACGGCGCACCTGGATCAGGAGACGGCGGAGCGGCTCGTCGACGATGCCCTTCACGCCACCGAAGGCCGCACCGTCTTGCTGATCACGCACCGGCCCGAAGGTCTCGACGCGGTCGACCAGATCGTGCGACTTCGGCGAGGACGGGTCGAACAGCCGGGACGCTAGGGCCGACGGGACCTCCCAAACCGCATCCCCCGAAAGGGATGATGCGCTTGCCTCCCGGGCCGTTTAGGCTACGCCGCACTGAGTTCGCGAGGCGCGAACAGGGGGGTGTACTTGATGCTGGCGACCGATTGGTCATTCGGAGACGTGCTGTGGACCATGCTCGTCTTCTTCTTCTGGTTCATGGCGATCTGGATCTTCATCACGGTCTTCGCCGATATCTTCCGGCGGCGGGATCTGTCCGGGGCGGCGAAGGCAGGATGGGTCATCCTGATCTTCATCGTGCCGTTCCTCGGGGCGATCATCTATCTGATCGCCCGGCCGAAGATGACCGAGCAGGACAAGGAAGACTTGGCGCGTATGCAGGAGGCCGAACGTCGGGTCTCCGGCTACTCCCCGGCGGACGAGGTCGCGAAGCTCTCCAAGCTCCGCGACGAGGGCAAGATCACCGCCGAGGAATACGAGGAGATGAAGAAGCGCGCGATGATGCAGATCTGATCATCGAGGGCGGCGCCGTCCTCCGGCCGGAGGACGGCGCCGCCCTCAACGATCCGGAGCGCGATGCCCTGCGCCGTCGCCCTACCCCAGCCGGTCGATCAGGTGCTCTCCCACGCGGATCGCATTCGCCATCGCCGTGAGCGCCGGGTTCACCGCCCCGATGCTGGGGAAGAAGCTGGTGTCGACGACGTACAGGTTGTCGAGCTCGTGCGCCTTGCAGTTCGGGTCGAGGACCGACGTCGCCGGATCGTCCCCGAAACGGCACGTCCCGGCCTGGTGCGCCACGCCGGCGATCGGGATGCTCATGTGCATGTAGAAGTTCTTGTCCAGCACGTGGTGATCGGCTAGGCCGGTATGGTTGAGGATCTCCTTCAGCTCGTGGTACAGGCGATCCGCTTCTTCGTCGTTGCTCGATCGGTACGAAAGGTGGACGTTGCCGTCGCCATCCAGGGTCAGGCGGTTCTCGGGCATCGGCAGGTCCTCGGTCGTGAGCCAGAAGTCCACGACATGGCGGGCGGTCTCCGCGAGCGAGAAGTGCGGGGCGAACTTGGTGAGCAGCGGTTCTTCGCCCTTCATCGCCTCGGCGTTCGACTTGCCGACCATCTGGATCTGGCCGACGGGGAAGTCGTAGCCCGATGCGCCGAAGTAGAAGTCGTTGATCGCGAGCGTCTTCTGGAACACCGTGTCGTTCGGCTCCTTCGAGAGCGCGACTACGGCTTTGCTGTTGTGGAACATGTAGTTGCGCCCCACCTGATCGGATCCGTTCGCGAGTCCGTTCGGGTGCCGGTCGTTCGCCGACGCGAGTAGGAGCTTCGCGCTGTTCGACGCGCCAGCGGACAACGCGACGATGTCGGCCTCATAGGCCTCCTCGGCGCCGTCCCGTGACACGACGACGCGCGTCACCACGCGCCCGGAGGGATCGGTCTCGAGCCGGCGGACCTCCGCGTTCACGAGCAACGTCACGTTCGGCTCGTCCAGGATGGGCCGGACCGCGATCGACTCGGCATCCGACTTCGCGTGCACCAGACACGGGTAGCCGTCGCACCAGGTGCACCGGATGCACGTGCTCATCGCACGGTGGGCCTCGTTCAGCATGATCCCGCACGGCGCGTGGTAGGGGTGATAGCCGGCCGCCGCCAGATCGTCCGAGAGCTGCTGGATCCGGGGCTCGTGCGAGACCGCCGGCCACGGGTACTGCTTGCTCCAATCGCCCTCGATCGGGTCCTCGCCGTGGTTGCCGTGAACCTGGTACAGCCACTCGGCCTTCGTGTAGTAGGGCTCGAAGTCGTCGTAGGAGACCGGCCATGCGGGGGAGACGCCGTCGACGTGCTTCAGCTCGTCGAAGTCGCGCGGACGCAGCCGGTACAGGGCCGCGCCGTACATCTTCGTGGCCCCGCCGACGAAATAGTGCACCTGGGGTTGGAAGGGCTTCCCGTCGGCGTCGAACCAGGTGTCCGGCGAGATGTACCGCCCCTGGATGAACACCGGGTCAGGCTGCCAGTTCTCGCTCTCGCGCGGCAGGAAGTCCCCGCGTTCGAGGAGGAGGATCTTCTTGCCGGTCGGCGCGAGCGTGTGCGCGAGCGTGCCGCCGCCGGCTCCGGTCCCGATGATGATCACGTCGTAGCGGTCAGCCATCGTCCTCGTCCCCCCAGTCGATGTGTGCCGCGTCGGACCGTTCGAGCACCTGCGGGGCACGGCCCTTGCCGTGGTAGTCCCACGCCCAGCTGATGAACGCGTCGACTCGCTGGCGGACCCCGCTCATGAGCCAGGCATGCACGCCGAGCCATGCTGCGAACGCGACCGCGCCGTGGAGCTCGTGGCGATGCTCGCCCATCTCCGCGACGGCGGCCCCTCGGCCGATCATCGCCATGATCCCCTTGTCGTGGTAGTCGAACGGTTCCCGCGGCTTCCCCGCGATGTCCGCGAGGATGTTCTCTGCCACCTGGCCGCCCGCCTGCAGAGCGACCGAACCCAGCTGGGGGAAGGCGTTGCCGTCGGGATCCGGGATGTTGGCGATATCGCCGACCACGTAGACCCTCGGGTGGTCGGCCACGGTGAGGTCGGGGAGCACATCGATGCGTCCTCCGCGCCCTTGCTTGAGCCCCGAGGTGTGGGCAAGCGGCGCGGCCATCAGACCGCCTCCCCACACGACGCAATGGGTCAGGATGGTGTCGCCGTCCGAGAGCAGGACGTGGTCGGCGGCGATCTCTTTCACGGATGTCCCGAGCCGGATCTCGACGCCGTAGTCCGTCAGGACCTTGGACGCATACTCGTGGGCCTTCGGCGAGAACGGGCCCAGCACGGCGTTACCGAGGTCGACCATGATGACCTTGGCGTGATCGATCGCAAGGTCGTGATACTCGGATGGCATCACGTCGCGGATCAGCTCGGCGATCGCCCCCGCGACCTCGGTTCCCGTGGCGCCCGCTCCGACGATGACGAAGTTCAAGGCGCCCCGGTCCACGAGCGACGGATCCCGGTCGGCGTCTTCGAAGACCGCCAGGATCCGCGCGCGCAGGCGCTTGGCGTCCTCGAGCGAGTACAGCGGGAACAGATGCTCCGCGCCCGGCGTGTCGAAGAAGTTCGCCTGGCTGCCGGCGGCGAGGACGAGGAAATCCCCGGTGAACGTCTCGCCGCCGGTGAGCGTCACCGTCTTCGTGTCGGGATCCGCCGACGCGACCTCGCCGAGCTTCACGCTGATGCTCGGGTGCTTGCGGAACAGCTGCCGGATGTCCATCGCCACGTCGGAGGACGAGAGCTGATACGTCGCCACCTGATAGAGCAGCGGCAGGAACTGGTGGTAGTTGTGCTTGTCGATCAAGGTGACGTGTACGTCGTCATCGTGCTTGGCGAGCTCTCTCGCGCAGCCGATGCCAGCGAACCCGGCGCCGACGATCACGACCTCCGCGGGTTTGTTCACGCTCGACCTCCCCCTTTGATTCCCCAGGCGCCGGTCCACGGACGATCCGGCTGCAAGCGGAGCACGCCGAGCCCCGACCGGAAGGCGTTCGCCGGACACGTCATGGGCTCGATCGCGATCCCTCGCCGCCGGCGCAGCGCTGGCTCCAAGGTGTCGCCCGTGTAGATCATCAGGTAGTCGAATCCTCGTCCGGCCCACACCGACGCGCCTCGCCCGTCTGGCCCCTCGACCGTTGCGCGCATCGCGCCGTCATCGTCGCGAACGAGGTCCGTGAAGCAGGTGTCCATCACGGTCGGGCCGATCGCCCGTCGCGTCCGGAAGTCGAACGGCGTTCCGTCAACGGCCTCGTCGGTTGTCGGCAGACCCCGGTCGTTGGTCGCCATGCGACGGCCGGCCGGAACCGTCAGGAACGCCTCATCCAGCGGCGCTCCAACCGTGAGGTATGGGTGGAACCCGATCCCGAACGGGGCCGGTCCATCGGAGCGGTTCGTGGCGGTGGCCGTGATGGTCAGCCCGTCGGCCGCGAGCTCGTAGGCAACCTGGAGCTCGAGGCGCCAGGGGTACGCGGGTTGCGGGTGTACGACGCACCCAAGCGTCACGGCCTCCCCGCCTTCGGTCTTCGAGCTCAGTTGCCACGGGAGCCACCGTGCCAGCCCGTGGATCGCGTTACCCCGCTCCGGTTCGTCCAGGGCAGCGCGGCCCTCCTTCCCTTGGCGCCTGTACCGGCCGTCCTCGAGGCGGTTCGGCCACGGCGCCAGGATCTGACCGCGTCCGGCCGAGGACATCTCGCTGGCGTCGAACCCATCGAGCACGTCCACCCCATCGACGGTGTAAGAACGAAGGGTCGCTCCGACTTCCGTGATCACCGCCTGCTGGTTCCCGAGCGAGACCTGATGCTGGAGCCCTGAAGGCGCGGTTACCAGGGAAGCAGACATCGAAACGCCTACAGCTCGGCGAGTCGTTCGGACAGGATCAGACGACCTGCAGCCTCGATCATCGCCAGATGCGAGAACGCCTGCGGGAAGTTGCCCAGGTGGTGACCGGTATCGGTGTCGAACTCCTCCGCGTAGAGACCGAGCGGAGACGAGATGCGGATCAGTCGCTCCAACAGGTCGCGGGCACGCTGCTCCTCGCCGATGATGGCGAGGGCCGAGACCAGCCAGAACGAGCAGATCAGGAACGTGCCCTCCTTGCCCGACAGTCCGTCATCGGTCTCCTCGGTCCGGTAGCGAAGCACGAAACCGTCCTCGGTGAGGTCGTCGGCGATCGCGAGCACCGTGGCTCGGAGCCGCTCGTCATCGGGCGGAAGGAATCCGAAGATCGCCGCGAGCAGCACGGAGGCGTCCAGCGAGTCGGTCGCGTAATGCTGCTTGAGGACGCCCTTGTCGTTGATCCCGTTCTTCAGGATGTCGGTCTGGATCTCGTCAGCGGTCGTACGCCAGGAGGTCTCCAGATCCTTGTCGCCGCGGATCCCCGCCAGGTTCGCGGCACGATCCATCGCCACCCAGCACATCAGCTTCGACGACACGTAGTGCTGCGGCGCGCCGCGCGCCTCCCAGATGCCCTGGTCGGGCTCTTGCCAGACCTTCTGCGCGCACGTCGCCTGGCTCTCGACGATCGGCCAGAGCCGTCGCGGCAGTCGCTCGCTCCTCCGTGTATGCAGGAGGATCGAGTCGAGGACCGCCCCGAACACGTCGTTCTGCCGCTGATCGAACGCACCGTTGCCGATCCGGACCGGATGGGCCCCGGCGTATCCCGACAAGTCGTCCCTCGTGGTCTCGGTGAGGTCACGACGGCCGTCGATCCCGTACATGATCTGGAGCGAGCCATCCTCCGTCGGTTCCACGTCGGCGACGAACTGCATGAACTCGTCGGCCTCCCAGTCGAGCTGCAGGAGGTGGAGCGCTCGCAGGGTGAACGTGGTGTCCCTGATCCATGTGTATCGGTAATCCCAGTTGCGTTCGCCGCCGGGCGTCTCGGGGAGCGATGTCGTGAGCGCGGCGACGGTCGCGCCCGTCGGCATGTACGTGAGGCCCTTGATCGCAAGCGCCGAGCGCTCGAGCATCGCGCGCCAGGGATGGTCTATCGCACGGGCGTGATCCAACCATCCGCGCCAGTAGCGGACGGTTGCAGCGATCCGCGCGTCTGCCTCGTCGGCCGTCGTGGGTGCGGCGAAGTCCTCGGCCCACGACAGGGCGCAGAACAACCGCTCGCCGGCCGAGATGACGTGTCTGGCGCGGACCCTCCCTCCCTCGATCCCGAGCGGCATGTCGGTGGTGAGGCGCACCGTCACGCCCGCGCCGGTCGCATCGGCGGCGTGCCGGTCGTCGTCGACCAGCGTCCACTGGGCCGACGTCCGCCCGTAGTCGAACACCGGCTCACAGATCAGTTCGATCTCGACGCGACCCGCGAGGCACACCACCGTTCGCACGAGCGTGTGATCCGCATCGTCGTCGGCGGGGGGACGCGTGTGAGGCGTGACCGTGTCTTCGCCTTGACGCGTGCCCATCGTGAGCGCATCACGGACCTCGACCCACCCATCCGCGGTTCGCCAGGTCGTCACCAGCGTGTTCGTTCCGGCCTCGTAGACGCGCGCCGCCGGCACGTTGATCCCGAACGGGGCCAGGCGGAAGTTGCCGGCCTCTCGGTCCAGAAGGGTGCCGAAGACGCTCGCCGAGTCGAAGCTCGGGACGCAGAGCCAGTCGATCGAACCGTCCGGGGCCACCAGCGCGCCGGTGTGGCAATCGGACAGGAATGCGTAGTCGTCGATCGGTGGGAACGGCGACGGCATGGCCGCGCTCTGCCGCGCACTCACGACGTCACCCACGGTTCGTGCCAGCGGCCATGTCCCGCCACCAACTCGTCGGCTGCGTCTGGACCCCACGACCCTTGCGCGTACGGATGGACCGGCGGTGGCGCATCCAGGAGCGGCTGCATGACCCGCCAGGTCTCCTCGACCGCGTCCTGACGGGTGAACCGAGTGCTGTCCCCGACCATCGCCGCGTGAAGGAGCACCTCGTACGGCGTCGGACCCTCCCCACCCTGGCCCGCGAACTCCATGTCGAGCGTGATCGGCTCTGCGCCCGGCTCGTCCGCGCGGTGCGCTTCGACCACCAGCCTGATCCCGGTCGTCGGGTCCAGCTTCACCACGACCTGGTTCGGCTCGGCGTCGCGGCCCAGCATGTTGAAGCCGAGCCGCGGGGGATGCTTGAACACGAGCCGTAGCTCGGTCTGGGTGTAGGCGAGATGCTTCCCCGTTCGGATGAAGAATGGAACCCCGGCCCAACGCCAGTTCTCGATGTCCAGGCGGAGCGCCGCGTACGTCTCGGTCGTCGAGTCGGGCGCCACACCATCGGTCTTCAGATAGCCGTCGTACTGGCCTCGTACATAGTGCGCGGGGTCCGCCTCCGCGACGGCGCGGAAGAGGGCGACCTGCGACTCCTTGATCGTCTGCGGGTCGCCTCGGGACGGCGCCTCCATGGCGGACGCCGCCACCACCTGCATCAGATGGTTGACGACCACGTCTCGTAACGCACCGACCGGATCGTAGAAGTGGCCACGGTCCTCGACCCCGAAGCTCTCCGCCATCGTGATCTGCACGGACTCGAGGTAGTTCCGGCTCCAGACCGGCTCGAGCATCGCATTCATGAATCGGAGGTGAAGGATCTCGACCAAGCCCATCTTCCCCAGGTAGTGGTCGATCCGGTAGAGCTGTGATTCGTCTATGTACTGGTGCAGTTCGGCGGCCAGCTCACCCGCCGACTTCAGGTCGTGACCGAACGGCTTCTCCACCACGACGCGTGCTGTCTTGGTCAACCCGGCGTCCGACAGCCCTTTGACGACGGTGCCGAACAGGAAGGGCGGGATCTCCAGGTAGAAGACTGGCGACTCCTTACCCTTGATCGCGTCCGCCGCTCGTCCGTAGGTCGCGGCGTCGGAGAAGTCGCCCTGCACGTACGAGAGTCGCTCAGCGAAGCGGTCGAACACTTCTTTGTCCAGCGTCTCGCCGGTGCCCTCGATGCACTCCCGTGCGTGCTCTCGCAGCTTGTCGACCGTCCAGTCGTCGACGGCGACACCGAGGATCGGGCAGTCCAGCAGCTTGCGCATCTCCAGCCGGTAGAGCGACCGGAACGTCATCACCTTCGCCAGATCGCCGGTGATCCCGAACACGACGAGCACGTCCGCCGGCCGAGGCTCGGATGAAAGACGTTGTGACGTAGTGGCAGCCATCGACCTATCCCCCTAAGGTCCAACGTTCACCGCGCGAGCGCCAGTCCCGCTCGATGAGTGTGACCGGGTGGTTCATCGTTGGCATCATCCGATACGGACGATTCGCTCCATGACGACCCTGCACGATGATCGCCAGGCGGCGAAGCGGAGGCTCGATGAACGAACCGCACGGGACAACCACGCGGGCCGAGCGACGTTGGCCGATGGCGCTGGCGGTGCTCGCCGCGATCGGGCTCCAGGTGGGAACGCCGCACGCGGGGCGGCTGCCGGGGTGGTGGATCGTCCCCGTGATGGAGTTCGTGCTGCTCGGGATCATCCTGGTCGTCGATCCGGGCCGGGTCGACGACCTCAGCATGCGGGTTCGCCGGATCACGTTCGCATTGATCGCCATCATGACGGTGGGCACGGTGGCGAGCCTGAGCCTGCTGACCTACGACATCCTGAACGGCACCGATCTCACCGCCAACGACCTGCTCGGTCGCGGCGGCGCGATCTGGCTGACGAACGTGATCGCGTTCAGTCTCTGGTATTGGGAACTCGATCGCGGTGGCCCGGCGCAACGTGCCGCCCGCTCTGGCATCCCGCCGAGCTTCGCCTTCCCCGAGAACG
>DATAEV010000282.1:0-2826 GCA_036257875.1 Actinomycetota bacterium
TTGCATCGAGCGCAGGTACGGCCAGTCGATCGAACGTCCGGGGCCGGGCGGCTCCTTCGGGTTCGACATCCCGAACAGGAACCCGCCTTCCTCGGGCCGCCAGTAGAGGCCCGCGTCGAGGTCGAACGCCATCGCGGTCGTATCGGTGTGCAGGGCGTCCGAACGTTCCGTGACCGCGACCTGATGGCGGACGTACCCGACCCAGGCACGCGCGCCGGCCGCCGCCGCCACGGCTTGGAGCGCCGGGCCACCGGTGAGCAGGACGCGGGGCGTCGCGATCGTCCCGGCGGTCGTCTCGACCGCCGTGACCTCGCGACGCCCCCGGCGGCCGGGCCGCGTCCGGATCCCGACGAACCCGACCCCTTCGCGCAGCGAGACCGCGGCGCGCTGCATCGCGAGCGAGTACGCGCGGACGTTCCGCGGCGGATCGACCCAGCCGTCCGTCGCGACGTAGGAGCCCCCGCGATAGCCGTCCCCCGCCATCGCGGGGATCAGGTGACGGATCTCGTCGACGTCGACCCACCGGGCGTCCAAACCGACCGCGCGCTGCATCGCGATGCGATCGCGAGCAGCGCGCTCCCCGCGAGCGGTGGTCGCGAGGATCACGTACCCGCGTCGCAAGAAGCCGGAATCGGTGTCGTAGCGATCGCCCTGGCTCGCGTAGAAGTCGATCGACCACGAGCCCAGACGGACGGTGTCGGGGGTGCCGCCCTGGGCTCGCACCATCCCGGCAGCGCGGCCGGACGCGCCCGCGCCGGCTTGCTCTCGCTCCAGCACGACGACGTCTCGCACGCCCGCCTCGCGCGCGAACACGGACGCCCATCCACCGATCGTGCCGGCGCCGACGATCACGAGGTCCGCGCGTTCGCGTGCCATCGTCCGTCGCGAACCCTATCCGGTGTCCGGGCGAACCCGTATCCGATGGCCACTACGCTTGGGACGATGCAGCTCGCCCCGACGCCGCCGCCGCCGGCGACACGCCGGACCCTGTACGAGGAGATCGTGGCGGTCCTCGCGATCTCGCTCCTCGCGAGCGCCGCGTACGCGATCGTCTCGCTCCTGACCGCTCCCGTGAAAGGGGTGACGGTCGCCGCCGCCAACCCGGATCCTCTGTTCGCGAACCAGGTGCTCGGCTTCGTCTTCGGGTTGGCGCCGGTGCTCGTCGTCGTGCACCTCGTCCGTAGCGACGGTGAGGGGGTCGGCGTGATCGGTCTCGCCTGGGACCGGCCACGGGAGGACCTGCTCCGCGGGATCGTGCTGTTCGCGGTGGTCGGTCTCGCCGGGCTCGGCATCTACCTCACGGCGGTGGCGCTCGGCATCAATCGGTTCGTGATCCCCGCGCCGCCGCCCGGACACTGGTGGACCTGGCCGGTGCTGCTGATGGACGCGACCGGAGCCGCCCTGCTCGAAGAGGTGATCGTCCTCGGGTACTTGGTGACGAGGCTCCAACAGGTCGGCTGGACCCCCATCGCGGCCGTGATCGGGAGCGCGGTCCTCCGCGGCGGCTACCACCTCTATCAAGGATGGGGCGGGTTCGCGGGCAACCTCCTGATGGGGCTGCTGTTCGGACTGCTCTTCCTCCGGTGGCGCCGGACGTGGCCGTTCGTGGTCGCCCACGCGCTGTTGGATCTCGCGGCCGGCGCGGGGTACCTCCTGTTCCGGCAGCATCTCCCGGGCTTCTGAGCCCGATCTGCGGTATCCTTCTCAGCGAGGTACCTCATCAAGACCGGCCCCGGCCATCGCGCCGGGGTTCCGTGTTTCTGGGGGTATTCACTGCAGGTCTCGGGGGACCGTCCTTTCCCAACGCCGCCGGCGGCGTTCGCGACCGTCCTCGTCCACGACGAGCTCGATCGCGATCCGGTAGGTGTCGCGATCGGACTGGATGCGCACGCGGGTGAACGAACGAACGGTCGCTTCGGGGAACCGGATCTCGAACTCGGCCTCGCCGTGGGTGAACGCCCGACCGGGATCGATCCTCGATACCCCGACCACCCCCTCGTATCGCTCAAGGACCGACGGTCCGTGTTCCCCGGGAGACTCCCCGCCGTAGCCGGTCTCTGCGCGGAGCTCGTCGACAGCCTCGTGGATGTCGCGGCGCCACCAGTCTCCGTCACCCTGTTCGTTGGGATCGCGTTGCTCCCCGTCCGAGGGAACGAGCGTCGGCACGTCGGTGATCGGTGCGGCTCCCTCCAGGACGGGAAGGAGGAGGACGCCCGAGTCGCGATCGATCGAAAGGACGCCGGGCTCCGGCGGCGCCCAGGCGTTCGGCCAATCCGCGGTCGCGAGATCCAGCCGGACCCGATGTCCTTCCTCGAAGGTCCACGAGCACGCCTCGAGCTCCAGATCGATCTCCTCGACCGCGTCGCGCGGCATCGGCGTCGGGTGCCCCGAGCCGCCCCGGTGGGTGAGGTTCAGGAGCCCCCTGACCACCAGGGATGAGCTCCCGTCGGGGAACACGTCGCAGACCTTCGCCGAGAGGTAGGCAACCGCAACGCTGGAGGCGATCCGGACCTGGAGCCGAGGATGCCCGAGGATCTCGAGCTCCTCCTCCAAGGGCTCCCAGGTGTACGTGAGCGATCGCTCCTCGTCCGGCCGTTGATCGGCCGGTTGGACCCATGGCATGACGCCCGCGCAGGAGATCCATGCGCTCGCGCCGACGTCGCCGCGGATCGCGAGCTCGTCGCCACCGTCCGCCGAAGCGAGGCCGCCCGGTGCCGCCTTCGCGAGCGCGAGTTCCGTGGGCACCGCGCGGGCCGGCGGCCACCCGGGCTCCGATCGCCACGTCCCTCGCACCTCGCGGCGGAGGGGATCGGGCACGGTGGAGCG
>DATAEV010000252.1:0-7116 GCA_036257875.1 Actinomycetota bacterium
AGGATGGAGCCGAACAGAACGCTCACCCCCGCCGTTCCGTTGGCGCCGCTGCTGTTCGACGTGTAGATCGACAGGAACAACACGCCCAGTCCGAGCATCCAGGCGAACACGCTGCCGATCACGACGTCGTCGGCGCGCCCGGATCTGCCGAGGAAGCCCATCCCCACGGCCACGGCGATCGTCGCTCCGAACAACCCGAACCGCAGGTCGACCCCTGCCGCGAGGGCCGCGAGGGCGCCGGTGAAGGCGACATGGCTGAGGGCGTCTCCGGTGAAGACCTGCGACCGGAGGACGACGAAATAGCCGACGGCGCCGCACCCGGCCGCGATCCCGGTTCCCGCCAGGAACGCGTTCCGCATGAACGGATGACCGACGATCGGAGGTACCCACCCGAGGACGGCCAACGTCGCGGTCACGTCAGCGCCTCCCGCATCGGCGCGGGACCCGTTCCCGGCCGTGCGCTGAGCGCTCGGATCCCTCGGGCCGCGACGTAGGCCGCGAACGACAGCGTGGTGATGAAGGTGCCCGTCGGATACGGGGTGTAGTACGCCATGGCCAGACCCGCCCAGGTCACCGCGACGCCCAGGACCACCGACAAGCAGATCCCGAGGAGCGGGCGGGCGGTGATCACCTGCGCCGTGGCCGGCGGGAGCACCAAGAGGGCGAACACCAACAGCGATCCGGTGATCTGGCTCGCCTCGGCCGCGGCGATCCCGAGGAGCAGCAGGAAAGCGACCGCGAGCGCTCGAACCGGAACGCCGGTGGCGGCGGCAACCTCTGGGTCGATGCTCGCGAACAGCAGCGGACGAGCGATCGAGCCGAGGGCGACGAGCGCGGGGACCGCCACCGCGAGCAGCGATAGGACCTGTCCGTTCGTGATCCCCAAGAAGCTTCCGAAGAGCAGGTTCGTGAGGCCGTTGAGATTGCCGTGGTAGAGGTTCACGAAGAGGAAGCCGCAGGCCAGCGAGAACGCCTGCACCGACCCGATCACGGCGGATTCCTCGCTGTAGAGAGCGGAGCCGACGGGTGGAGAGGCCATCGCGATGATGACCCCCGCAGCGACACAGAACCCGAAGTAGCCGAGCGCCGGTGAAAGGCCGATGAGGATCGCGCCGGCCGCGCCGGGGAACCCCACCAACGACAGGGTGTGTCCGGCGAAGGTCTGCCGGCGGAGCACCATGAACCACCCCATCGCCCCCGAGACCACCGCGACGATCGTTCCCGCGCGGAGCGCGTTGATCATGAACGGGTAATCGAACAGGGTCACGGTCACCCCGCGTGCCGGTCGGCGTGGAGCGCCGGCGCCTCGGGCGTTCCGACCACGACCAGCCGCCCGTCCGAGGCTCGCAGGACCTCGACCCGGGCGCCGTAGAGCGCGCTCAGCGTCGCGGTCGTGATGACGTCGTTCGGAGCGCCCACCACCGCCTTGCCTCCCGCGACGTAGACAACCTGATCGAGGAACGGGAGGATGGGATTCACGTCGTGCGCCACCATCACGACGGTCACGCCGCGTTCCCGACAGATGCGCTGCACGAGCGCGGCCACGGCAGCCTGGTTCGCGAGGTCGAGGCTGTCGAGGGGTTCGTCCAGCAGGAGGAGCTCCGGACGACGGACCAATGCCTGGGCGACCACGAGCCGCTGCTGCTCGCCACCCGACAACTCGCCGATCGGCCGGGTCGCGTACGGAGTCGCCCCGACGAGGTCCACGACCTCAGCGACCGCTTCGCGTGTCCGCCTCGCGCGGCCCGCCGACAGGGGCACGCCCCACCGACTCCCGTCGAGACCCAGGCGGACCACGTCGATCCCGCGGATCCGGATCGTCCGGTCGAACCCGCCGCGCTGGGGGACGTAGCCGATGCGCCGGCGAGCCGCTCCCGCTGGAGCGCCGAGAACGTTCACCGTCCCGCTCGCGAGCGGCTGAAGACCCAGGAAGACCTTCAACAACGTCGATTTGCCTGCGCCGTTGGGGCCGAGGATCGCCGAGAACGTCCCGGGTCCGATGGCAAGATCGACCCGGCTCCACAGCCGACGCTCCCCGAACCGCACGGAAGCGCCCCGCGTCTGGATGACCTCTGCCGAGGTCGATGCGTCAACGCCTGCGTCGAGACCCGTCTGCTTCATCGGCCGGTCGCCTCGTGCAGGGCGGCTGCGAGCGTTCGGAGCTGAGCCACCTGCCAGGCCTGGAACGTCGCATCGGCCGGGAAGAGCGTCTCGGTGATCGTGGTGATCGGGATGTTCGCTGCCGTCGCCTCGTCGATCTGACGCTGGATGTCCGGGGTCGCGTTCTGGCTGTTGTAGACGTACACCTCGATCTCATGCGAGGAGATCTGGTGGTCGATCGTCGACTTGTCGGCCGCCGTCGGCTCGGACCCTTCGCTGATCGCGGTGAGGAAGCTCGGGGGCGTGATGAGGTTCAGCCCCAGGGCAGGCGCCATGAGCGCGAAGATACTCTCCGACGCCCCGACGGGCGTTCCCCCGTACTTCGTCTTGATCTCGGAGATGAGGGCGTGATACAGCGCGAGTCCCGTCGTCTGGAACGTCGACCGCTGGCGGTCGAAGTACGAACCGTCGGCCGGATCGAGCTTCGTGTACTCGAGCGTGATCGCGTCGATCACCTGTTGGACATCCGAGGGCGAGTACCACCGGTGGGGGTTCCCGTCGGTGGTCACGCCGACGAGCCTCCCGACATCGAGGACGTGACGCCCGGAGACGGGGTTGGCGTCGATGAGCCGCTGCGCCCACGGGTCATAGCCGACGCCGTTCTCGATCACGAGGTTCGCGGCCGCCATCGCTCGGGCGTCTTCCGTCGTCGGCTCGTAGTCGTGCGGATCCGCGTTGGGGTTGTCGATGATGCTCGTCACCGTCACCCGGTCGCCTCCCAGCTGGGCGGCGATGCTGCCCCAAACGTTCTCGGCAGCCACGACGTTCGGCCCGCCCCCGGTCGCCGCATCGCCGGAACGGGAGCAGCTCGCGACCGGCATGACGAGCACGCAGATCGCTACGGCGACCGTGTGCCGTGCAGCGGAAGACATCCAGTCCCTCCTTCGGGGCTGCCACGTCGGAAGTGGCTCCCAGACGATAATGGGAGTCGTTCCCATCGTCAAAGAACCGACCCGCGGGGGCCGTGCGAGCGCGATCCCTCGATCAGCGTCCGGAATGTGGGCTCACTGGACCGCAACGATGCGTTGCCAGCACAGGAGGTTCGAGCCCCGTTGTGTGACCAGATCCGCGCGCCGTGCGCAGGCCTCCGACCGGTTCGCGGGTGACGGAGCGATGTCGAACACGTACGCGTTCGTTCGGTCATCGCGGCAATCGGTCGGTACAACGGTCCCGACCTCCGCGTGGCCGCACATCGCTCCGTTCTGGTCGTGCACGGCGTTCAACACGATGCGGATCGGCGGATACGACCCGAGGGTCTCATCGGGCGAGCGGAGGAATCCTCGATAGGAGCCATCCCCCAGCGCCGCACGGTCGCCGGATGATCCACTCGCAGACCCGGCGGCGTTGATCCGATCGAGCCCCAGAGCGGCCAGCACGACGAACACGACCAGGATCGCCGCTCGCAACGCAACCGCTCCTCGACGCGCCGGCGCTGCATCACGACCTCGATGCATCGATGCCGATCCCTTGATCCTGGCGATCAGCTCGTCGGCGAGCGGGTCCACCGCGTACACGGACAGGAGCGAGGACTCCACCGAGCGCGCCGAGCCGTGCGCCGCCGCAGGGGCATGGGTCGCGCACCATGGGATGAGCCGGATCCGCCCGTCGACCGGTACCCGCTGGACCGCAGCGGCGCGCCTGCCGCTCCCTTCCGCGAGACACGCCGAACAGACGAGACCCAGCCGAGCCGGGTACCCGGTCTGCGCCCGGTAGCCCCGCCCGTGCTCGATCACCCTCCCCCAGAGCGACACCTCGCCGACGACCCCTCCGGGGAGGGAACGGAGTCCCGCGAGCGCCTCGGGACTGACCGCGGCGTAGACACCGCAGCGGCATCGCCGCTGCGGTGTCGGGGTGCGGCCCTTCGGACAGGACGCCGCGTGCGGAGCACGCGGCGTCCACACCTCGGGCCTCGTCAAGGACGAGAGCCGGAGCTCACCGTCCACCTCGACCAGGCTCCACCCGCGCCAGGCGGTGACCGCCTCGGGGAAGGTCGGAACCTCGGGGCCGCGGGGACGGAACCTCACCTCGCTATGATGCGCCTTCCGTCGCAGAGCGGTCGCGGGCGCTCCCGCGCGGAGGCAGCCGCTCCGAGAGGAGAACCGCAGGTGAGCACCGTGAACGTTCGCTACCTGGTCGATGACGTGGACGCCGCGATCGCCTTCTACACGGAGCGTCTCGGCTTCTCGTTGCTCTCGAACGCGTCGCCGGCCTTCGCTGAGGTGGCCCGTGATGACCTCCGGCTCCTCCTCAGCGGCCCCAAGAGCTCGGCCGGGCGACCGATGCCCGACGGGCGCCAGCCCGGACCCGGTGGATGGAACCGCATCGAGTTCGTCGTCGACGACATCGCCGCCGAGATCGAGCGCCTGCGCGCTGCGGGGACCCGCTTCCGGAGCGACGTGGTGCGGGGACCGGGCGGCACCCAGATCGTGTTCGACGATCCCTCGGGCAACCCGATCGAGCTGTTCCAGCCCGCCGATCGTCGCGGTTAGCCGCCGGGCGTCGACAGGACGTCGACCACCTGTCCCAGCGCCCACTCCAGGTCGGAGCGGTCGATGACGAGCGGCGGGGCCAGCCTGATCGTCCGTTCGTGCGTGTCCTTGGCGAGGATGCCGCGCTCCATCAGCCGTTCGCACGCCGACCTCGCCGATCCCGCGCTCGGCACGAGGTCGATGCCGACCCAGAGCCCGCGCCCGCGCACCTCGGCGACCGTCGGTACCGCGGCGTCCCGGAGCGCGGCGATCAGCCACGAGCCGAGCTCGGCGGAGCGTCGTTGGTACGTGCCCTCGCGGAGCATCTCGACGACCTCGATGCCGATCGCGCATGCCAGGGGATTGCCGCCGAACGTCGAGCCGTGTTCGCCAGGCCGGAACACCCCGAGGACGTCGCGATCGGCGACGACGGCCGACAGCGGCATGATCCCGCCACCGAGCGCCTTGCCGAGGATGTACACGTCGGGGACGACGTCCTCGTGCTCGGAGGCGAACGTCGTGCCGGTCCGGCCGAGGCCCGATTGGATCTCGTCGGCCATCAGGAGGACGCCGCGCTCGGTGCAGAGCTCCCGGGCCGCACGGAGGTACCCCTCGGGCGGCACGACCACACCCGCCTCGCCTTGGATCGGCTCGACGAGGAATGCGACCGTGTCGTCATCGATCGCGGCGCGAAGCGCTTCCACATCTCCGTACGGGACGGACGCGAACCCCGGGGTGAACGGGCCGAAGCCGCCCTTCGCCGAAGGATCGTCGGAGAACCCGACGATCGTGACCGTTCGCCCATGGAAGTTCCCGTCGGCAACGACGATCTTCGCGCGGTCGGGGGCGACCCCCTTCACGTCGTAGCCCCACCTCCGCGCGGTCTTGATCGCGGTCTCCACGGCCTCGGCTCCGGTGTTCATGGTGAGCACCATGTCCTTGTTCGCGAGGTGCGCGAGATCGCGGCAGAAGACCGGGAACCTGTCGTTGTGGTACGCGCGAGAGGTGAGCGTGACCAGCTCGAGCTGCGCGCGCGCGGCCTCGACCAGCCGTGGGTGGCGATGTCCGAAGTTGAGCGCGGAGTAGGCCGCGAGCATGTCGAGGTATCGCTTCCCCTCGACGTCGGTCACCCACGCCCCCTCCCCGCTCGCGATGACGACCGGAAGCGGGTGGTAGTTGTGAGCCGCGTAGCGCGCGGCAAGCTCGAGCAGTTCCTGCGTGCGCGTGCCGGCGACCTGGTCGGTTGTCATCCCAAGGCTCCCGCTCATCCGTCGGACGTCATCATCCCAGGCCCCCGACGGTCGAGGTAGGGCGCACCTCATCCGGCCATCTCCACACGCTCACCCCACCGCCGCTGTAGACCTGCACGAGGGCGGAACCGATCAGCAGGTCCTGGTACTTCTGGCGGACGCGATCATCCAGGATGAACGCCGACACCCCCCGCTCCCGGGACCAGGCAGTGAGCTCCTGCGGCGAGGGGATGTCCACGACCTTGCGGAGGTGGAGCCCATCCGCCATCTGGCCCGTATCCAGCGCAGGCGGGATGGGCCCGATGTACCCCTGCGCGAGCTTGAACCAGAACCAGCTCAGCCCCTGCCATTGCATCTCTTCGCCCTTCTGATAGGGGATCACGTAGACGTTCTCCCCTTCGCGGATCACGTCGTGCATCGAGGGTGACGAGAAGAAGGCGGGGACGTCGACCGAGGCCGGATGACGAGGAGCGAACGGGATGAACGACACGATCACGACCAGCACGATCACCCATCGGATCCAGGCGATGCGGCGAGCGCTTCCCGCGAGCCAGAGCGCCGCGATGACGCCCACCGCGAGCGTCGAGTACACGGCCAGACGCGCGGGAACGGCCGACGCCAGGAACGGCAGATGCGAGAACGCGCGTTCCGGGAGCCATCCGTACGGCTGTCCGCCGATATGCAGGACGGGACCGAGGGTGAGGATCGCGGACAAGGTCACGAACGAAAGCAGTGCCCACGTGCTTCGGCGACGCCGCTCCGTGATCGCGAAGCCCACCAGCATCGCCAGGACGGCGACGCCGAGGTAGCTCTGGCCGTTGCTCTGTGGATACTCCATCAGGCTCTCCAGGGTGGGCTCGAGATACGACCCCCCTGCCCTGATCACGGGTGGCGGGATGATCAAGCTCGCGAGGTCAGCCGACGTCACGTCGGCCTGCCGTACGGGTGAGTCGGGGGCATCCACGAAGATCGCGTGGATGTACGGCAGGAGCAGGAGCGCGGCGATCGCTCCGGACAGGAGCATCAGGGCCCCGGTGCGAAGGAGCGGCCGTCGGACCTCCTTCGCGAAGGCGAGAGCGCCGAGGAACGCGATCGCGCCGAACACGGTCGCGGTCCCGAACAGCTCGGTCGATATCGAGAACAGCCCCACGAGCAACGCGGTGAACCCCGCGACGAACGCCACCGGTCCGAGGGAGCCCTCGACGTTCCGGATCGCGAGGTACACGAGCAGCGGGATC
>DATAEV010000293.1:0-1633 GCA_036257875.1 Actinomycetota bacterium
CACCGCGCGAGCGGATCGCTGATCGGAGCCTCGATCGTCGGGATCCTCATCCTGATCGTGGCGGTGGTGCTGTTCGGGCTCCTGATGTGGAAGAAGCGGTTCGCGAGGGCGATCGGATCCGCCCTCGGGCGATCGGCGACGTGGGTCGCGCGCCGGTTCCGCCGATCGCGCACGTTCGACTGGGGGGACGCCGCGGTCCGGTTCCGACGGAACACGATCGACTTCCTCGTCGAACGCTGGCTCTGGCTGACGAGCACCACGATCATCAGCCACCTCTCGCTGTACCTCGTGCTGGTGCTCGCGCTTCGGTTCGTCGGCGTGTCGGACGCCGAGGTCAACTGGGCGCAGGTGCTGGGCGTGTTCGCCTTCGCTCGGTTGCTCACCGCGGTGCCGATCACGCCCGGCGGGCTCGGGATCGTCGAGGTCGCGTACATCGGGGGGCTGATCCTCGCTGGCCGGGGTCATGCAGACGTCCCGACCGACGTCTTCCACGCCCAGGTGACGGCGGCCGTGCTGGTCTTCCGAGCGCTCACGTACGGCATCCAGATCCCGCTCGGCGCGCTCACCTACGTGATCTGGCGCACCAACACGAGCTGGCGCAAGCCGGCGCCGATCGAGGCCCGGATGCCCCGACCCTCGCCGATCAGGGGTCCGTCGTGACGGTCTGCGCGAGGAACGCCGTCGCCACCTCGGGCAGGCGCAGGCGCGCGAGCGACAGGTAGTGCCCGTCGACCACGTCGCGCACGGATATCCAGGCGTTCCGCAGCATCGCGACCGTCGCCGGGTACCCGGGGTGCGTGGACAGACCGGAGAGCACCTGGACGTCCCGCTTGGTCGCGCGCGCGATCTGCACCGTCTCGGCGACGAACGCCCGGTAGCGGTCGGGATCGCGTTGGAGCGTCTGGGCCTGCGTCTCGATCACGTCGGAGTTCGCGGCCGCTACCTCGACGATGCCCGAGCGCAGGTACGCGGACTCGCGCGCCTCGCCGTCCCTCGGCGCGAGCTGGCTCCCCCGGACCGAGACGAGGTTCGGGTGAGGCGTGACCAGGACGGTATACCCCTTCGAGCGCGCGAGCCTGCCGAACGTCTCGATCGACGCGTGCGGGTCGAGCCGTTCGTCCAGCGGTGTGGCGTCCCAATGCTCCGGGTCGTACATCGCGACCTGGAGGTCGTCCGGGATCGTCCCGTTCGCGACGTCCGCGGCGAACCGCGCGGAGCTGGCCCAGGAGCAACCGCTCGTCGCTCCCGGCCAGCCGCCCAGCGCGATCGCATCGCGGGACCCGAAGATCCGAGCGGCGACGTCCGGATCGATCTCGGCGATCGCGCGGATCGTCCCCGAGGCCGTGACCCAGCGCCGTCCCATATCAGGTGATCGGGCGTGGACCCGTGGCGCCGGGGTCGAGCCACTCGAGCTCGAACAGGCGCTCGTACCGCACGACGATGTCGGCCGCGACCCACAGGTCCGAGGTCCAGTCCGATCCCTGGCCCGACCCGAGCGCGGTGAAGCGCCACCGAGTGGCGTCGAACGCACCGACCGGCGTCGCGACGCGTTCGTCGCCCACGAGCTCGTAGCGCTGGCGGACGCGGCTGGGCTCGAGGGTGACCGGCTCGAGGTAGACGACGTCGATCTCGG
>DATAEV010000311.1:0-3907 GCA_036257875.1 Actinomycetota bacterium
GCTCTGGGTCTGGCATCCGCGTGGCGGCGTCTTCCGCAAGCAGCTCGAGGACTGGGTGCGCGACCTGCATCTCGCGCGTGGATACGACCTGGTCGTCACGCCCCATATCGCGCGATCCGTGCTGTGGGAGACCTCCGGCCACCTCGCGAAATATTCGGACAACATGTTCCCGCCGATGCAGACCGACACCGGCGACTACTACGTCAAGCCGATGAACTGCCCGTTCCACGTGCTCGTCTACAAGTCGCAGGTCAGGTCGTATCGCGACCTGCCGATGCGGCTGTCGGAGCTGGGCACGATCTACCGGCACGAGCGCCTCGGGGCGCTGCACGGCCTGCTGCGCATCCGCGGCGGCACCCAGGATGACTCGCACATCATCTGCCGGCCCGACCAGTTGGTGGACGAGATCCTGGCGGTGTTCGACCTGACGCTCGAGATCCACCGGACGTTCGGGTTCAGCGATCCCATCGTCAACCTGTCGACCCTTCCCGGGCAGACGATCCTCGAGCCCGAGATGGCGGCTCGCGCCACGGAGACGCTCGTGACCGCTCTGGAACGATACGGGCTGCCGTACACCGAGGCCGAGGGCGAGGGCACGTTCTACGGTCCGAAGGTCGACTTCCACTTCCGAGACGCGATCGGACGGCTGTGGCAGCTGACGACCGTGCAATGCGACTTCGCGCTCCCGGAGCGGTTCGACGTGGAGTACACCGGCGAGGACAACCAGCGTCACCGTCCGGTCATGATCCATCGCGCGATCCTCGGCACGCTCGAGCGGTTCAGCGCGGTGCTGATCGAGCATTACGGCGGGGCGTTCCCGCTGTGGCTGGCCCCCGAGCAGATCCGGTTCGTCCCGGTGGCCGACCGCCACGTCGAGCAGTGTCGGTCGCTCGCGGATCTGGCGCGCGCCGTTGGCCTGCGCCCGTCGGTCGACGAGGCGAAGGAGTCGGTCGGCAAGAAGATCCGGGCCGCACAGCTCATGAAGGTCCCGTACGTTGTGGTCGTCGGAGACCGGGACCTCGAGGCCGGCACCTTCACGATCCGCGACCGGAACGGGACGGAGACGGCGGGGGTCCCGTTCGATGCCATCGTCGCCGCGCTCTCGGACGAGGCGACATCGCGCCGCCTCGAGCCGACGGAGTTCGCGGCGCTCTGACGCCGAAGGACCGACGGAGATGGAACGGCTCTGGAGCCCCTGGCGGATGGAGTACATCCGGTCCAACAAGGACATCGTCGAGGACCGCTGCGTCTTCTGCGCCCTGCTGGAAGAGGGCGACCCCGACGGAGAGAGGATCCTCCGTCGCGAGCAGCTCGTGTTCGTGGCGCTCGCGAAGTATCCGTACGCCCCCGGGCACCTCCTCCTCCTGCCCACGCGCCACGTCGGCGACATCGAGGAGCTGACCGACGACGAGCACGCCGCCATCGCCGGGCTCGTTCGGACCTCGGTGCACGTCTTGCGCGAAGCGTCTGAACCCCATGGGTTCAACATCGGCCTCAACCTCGGCCGGGCGGCGGGCGCCGGCATCCCGGAGCATTTCCATTGGCACGTCGTTCCCCGTTGGGGCGGGGATACCAACTTCATGCCGGTGATCGGACAGACGCGGGTGATGCCAGAGCTCTTGGATGAGACGTTCGCGAAGCTTCGGCCGTTGTTCGATCGGGACTGACGAGATGCGTTCGGGGTCGGTCGAACTTCCGGACGGCGGCCTGCTCGCGTTCGACATCGACGGTGTCGGGCCGGACGTGGTCCTCCTGCACCCGGGGCTGTGGGATCGGCGGACGTGGGACCCGCAGATGACCACGTTCCCCCCAGCCGGTTTCCGCGTGACGCGATACGACGTGCGGGGCTACGGCGCATCGACGCGCCCGGATGCACGGCCGTACTCGCACGTCCGCGATCTGGAGGCGCTGATGGAAGCGCTCGACATCACCTCTGCCGCGCTCGTCGGATGCTCGATGGGAGGTGGCATCGGGATCGACTTCGTGCTCGAGCACCCGGACCGCGTGTGGGCGTTGGTTCCCGTGGCCGCGGGTCTCGGGGGGTTCGAGCCGCTCGAGGAGGAAGAGGATTGGTGGGAGGCCGCGACGGCGCCGGTCGACGAGGCGCTCGAAGCCGGCGATCTGGAGCGCGCGGAGGACGCGAGGCTCGCGATCTGGTCACCGCTGGGTGCCCACGATGAGGCCGGGGCGAGGATCCGCGAGCTCGCCTTCGAGAACATCCACGAGCTGACGATGGACGAGAGCGCGCACGAGGACCTGGATCCGCCCGCCGCCACGCGGCTCGGTGAGATCGATGTGCCGACGCTCGTGGTCGAGGCGGACCACGATCCGCCGTTCAGCCGCCGGGAGAGCCATCTGATCGCGACGGGGATCCTCGACGCGCAGCGGATCACGATCGAGGACACCGATCACGTCGTGAACCTCCGACAGCCCGAGCGCTTCGACGAGGCGGTGCTCGCGTTCCTGACGGCGGTCCGGCCCGAGCCCTGAGTCGGGTCGCCTAGCGCTTGTGCGCTTCCTCCCGGGACCGCTGGTACTCCTCGATCACCTTCGACGCCAGCTGGGAAGGCATCTCCTCGTAGTGGGAGAAGGTCATCGTGAACGCGCCGCGGCCCCCGGTCATCGAGCGCAGATCGATCACGTACCGCGCGACCTCGGCCTGCGGGACCAGCGCGTTGATCAGTTGCTTCCCGCCCCCGATCTGCTCCATCCCCTGGATCTTGCCTCGCTTGGCGTTCAGGTCGCCCATGATGTCCCCGGTGAAGCTCTCCGGAACCACGACCGAGAGCTGCACGATCGGCTCCAACAGAACGACGCCCGCCTTCTCCACCGCCTCTTTGAGCGCGAGCGAGCCGGCGATCTGGAAGGCCATGTCGGATGAGTCGACCGTGTGGAACTTGCCGTCGACCAGCGTGACCTTGATGTCGACCATCGGGTTTCCGCTGATCACCCCCTCGGCCATCGTCTTGACGATCCCCTTCTCGATCGACGGGATGAACTGCTGCGGGATCGCGCCTCCCGTGATCTTGTCCTCGTAGACGAATCCCTCGCCGCGGGGGAGGGGTTCCAGCTCGATGTTGCAGATCGCGTACTGGCCGTGCCCGCCCGTCTGCTTCACGTGTCGGCCCTGCGCGGCCGCCTTACCCCGGACGGTCTCCCGGAAGGCGATCTTGGCCGGCGTGTGGTGGACGTCGACGCCGAACTTCGCTTTGAGCCGGCTCATCTGCACATCCAGGTGCGCCTCGCCCATGCCGTAGATCACGAGTTCGTGCGTCTCCTCGTTGCGGGCGACATGGAAGGAGGGATCTTCCTCTCTCAGCCGCGCGAGCCCCGTGGCGAGCTTGTCCTCGTCGCCTTTGGTGGCGGGCGAGATCGCGTATGCGAGCAGGGGCTCGGGGAGCTCCACGGGTTGGAGCTGGACGGGGTCATCTTTCGTCGACCAGGTGTCCCCGGTGTGGGAGGCCTGCAGCTTGGCGACCGCGCCGATGTCACCGGCCGGGACCTCGGCGATCGTCTCGTGGTCCTTCCCCTTCTGCGTGAACAGCTGCCCGAGCCGCTCCTCCGTGCTCTGCGTGGCGTTGTAGATGGAACCGTCCGGCCGGATGCGCCCGCTGAACACGCGGAACATCGTGACGTGACCGACGAACGGATCCGAGACGGTCTTGAACACGAACGCGGTGGTGGGGCCGGCCGGATCGCACGGACGCTCCTTCTCCTCGCCCCCTTTCCCGATCACCGTGATCGCGCCTCGATCGAGCGGTGAGGGGAACTCCTCGACGATGAAGTCGAGGAGCCGGTCGATCCCGATCGTCTTCGCGGCCGACCCGACGAACACCGGCGCGAGACGCGCGGCGGCGAACCCCGCCTTCGCGCCGCTCACGATGTGCTCCTCCGGAAGCGAGCCCTG
>DATAEV010000018.1:0-2404 GCA_036257875.1 Actinomycetota bacterium
CGGCGATGTGGACCTGGAGGCGGACGCCGTCGAGCTTCCACTCGACGTCGGCCGGGTGGATCCGTTCGAGCGCGTCGGCGGTGTCGGCCGCCGTCTGCGCGAGCATCGGGTACACGGGGCGAAGGACGGTGAGCCGGAAGCGATCGAGACCTGCCTCGCCCTCGGCGATCGCCGCCGCGGCCACGGTCCCCAGATCGCCCTCGAGCATCAGCGCCCGCCGAACCCTCGCGGCGGGAACGCCCGCCGCCGCGGCGACCCCCTCCACCACGCTTCCCTCGAGCGCGCCCTGGCGGAGCTCGCCCATCAGGAGCCCGGCCAGGAACGCCTGCTCGGGCTCGGTCGCGCGTTCGAACAGCGCGGCGAGCTCCGTGCGCCTGGCTTCCTGGCTCCCCGTGCCGGCGGCGCTCCGTATCCGCTCGAACGCAGCGTCCACCTCGAGCGACTCGAGGGTGGGTTTGGACGCGGGCGGCGGGCGGTCGCGGAGCGATGCCCAGCCGACGCCGACCGTGCCATGCGGAAGCCGGCCCGAGAGGTAGGCCACCGCGATCGGTACCTCCTCCGGGGGAAGGCCGCGAAGGCACGACGCGATGAGCTCGGTCTTCGCTCTGCGCGAGCGCGTCTGTCCGATGGCCTCGGACGCCGAGACGATCTCGGCCAGCTTCACCGGAGCGGTCCGAAGAACGCCTGGATGTCGCCCACCAACAGGTCGGTCGCCTTGTGTGCGGCGAAGTGCCCACCGTGATCGAACGTCGTCCACCGGACGATGTTCTGGTGGTCGCGCTCCGCGAACCGCCGGACCCCGCTGAAGTCACCGCCGAACGCCGCGACGGCCGTGGGCATCGTGGTGGGCTCCGTCGCGGGGGTTGCGTGGGCGTCCTCGTAGTACAGGCGTGCCGCCGAACCGCCCGTTCGGGTGAACCAGTAGATCGACACGTTGGTCAGGACGAAGTCGTCGTCCAGGCCCTCCCCGAACAGCTGGCCGTTCCACGCGAGAAGGCCGACCGGTGAATCGGCCAGCGCGTAGGCCAGGGTCTGCGGCTGCTGCGACATGAGCTGATTGAACGAGAACTTGTTCTCGTAGAACCACTGCAGCGTTCCGAGCTGCTGCTGCTCCTCTTCGGTCAGGTCGGCCATCTCGGCCGGGTCTCCCGAGGGGAACGAGAAGATCTGGGTGACGTGGCTCCCGACCATGTGCTCCGGATCGATCCGCCCGAGCTCGGGATTGATCATGGACCCGGCGTCGTTGCCGACCGCGCCGTAGCGCTCGTACCCGAGGCGTCGCATCAGCTCGGCCCATGCCTTCGCCATGCGGTACCGGCTCCATCCGGTCTCGTTCGTCGGACCGGAGAAGCCGTAGCCGGGCAGCGACGGGATCACCAGATCGAATCCGGCCGCGGTCAGAGGTTCGATGACGTCGAGATACTCGGCGACCGAGCCGGGCCATCCGTGCGTGAGGATCAGCGGGAGGGGGTCCGGCTCCGGCGAGCGGACGTGGAGGAAGTGGATGGTCTGCCCGTCGATCGTGGTCGTGAACTGCGGGTACCGGTTGAACCTGGCCTCCCAGCTCCGCCAGTCGTACCCCGTTCGCCAGTACTCCGCCAGGTCCCGGACGTAGCCGAGCGACACGCCGTACTCGTCGCCGACCCCGGACAGCTCGTCGGGCCAGCGGGTTCGCGCGAGCCGATCGTGCAGGTCGTCGAGGTCCGATCGCGGGACCTCCATCCTGAACGGAATGATCCCCTGGTCCGAGCGATCGGTGTCGTCCACCGTGGCCTCCCCTCATCCCGCGCTCGTCGTGACGAGCCCCGCTCCGTATGACAGAATCCTGTCATGTCGGAAACGATATCGAAACGACAGCATCCTGTCAAACGCTCGCCGCGACGGCCTCCCCGTTCCGCCGCGGGAGACGCCGTCAGCAGGCTCGTCGTGGACGTGTTCCGCCTGAACGGCCTGCTGGTCGCCGTGGGCGACGCGATGGCCGAGCCCTCCGGACAGACCACCGCCCGATGGCGGGTCCTCGCGGCGATCGGCGACGCGCCGCTCACGGTGGCGCAGATCGCACGGGCGTGGTGGCTCACTCGCCAGAGCGTGCAGCGCGTCGCCGACGTCCTCGTGAAGGATGGCTTGGCCGCCTATGAGGCGAACCCGAGCCACCGCCGGGCCAAACTGCTCCGGATCACCCCGGCCGGTCTCTCCGCGCTCCGCGAGATCCGCCTGCGACAGCGCACGTGGGCGGAGTCCCTCGGCGCCGAGATCGGGGAGGCGGAGCTGCGCCAGGCGAACGCCACGCTGACCCGCGTCCTGGAGGCCCTAACCTCCTCCTGATCCGCGCTCGGACCGTCTTTGCGCGGGCGAGGGGGAACGCCCTACTCTCGGACTGGACCATCTCGACCGAGGCACACGA
>DATAEV010000031.1:0-5368 GCA_036257875.1 Actinomycetota bacterium
GTCGGGTCGGATCTCGCGGATCGGCGTGCCCGGCTCCAGGGCCATGTAGGTGAGCGCTCGCTCGGCCTCCGGGGTCGAGGGCTCTGGGACCGAGCCGTCGATCGTGGTGGATTGTGCCGGGTTCGTGCCCCAGCTCACGTATGGCTGCAGCGACGCCGCGTCAAGCGTGACCTCCGTGTCGAAGGCCGCTCCCTCATCGGTCGCGAGCGAACGCCAATGGTCGACCGCCTGCTCCCAGGCGGCATCCTTCGGCGCGTGCGGCTTGCCGTCGACGTACGCGAACGTGGTGTCGTCGGGCGCGACCAGCCCCGCACGGGCTCCGCCCTCGATCGACATGTTGCAAACCGTCATCCTGCCCTCCATCGAGAGCGCGCGGATCGCGGAGCCCCGGTACTCGATCACGTGGCCGATGCCCCCGCCGGTGCCGATCGTGCTGATGATCGCGAGGATGATGTCCTTCGCGCTGCAGTCGGTCGGGAGCTCGCCGTCCGCCGTCACGGCCATCCACTTCGGCTTCGCCTGCGGCAAGGTCTGCGTCGCCAGCACGTGCTCGACCTCCGATGTGCCGATCCCGAGCGCCAGTGCGCCGAACGCCCCGTGCGTCGACGTATGCGAGTCGCCGCAGACGATCGTCATGCCGGGTTGCGTGTAGCCCATCTCGGGGCCGATCACGTGCACGATGCCCTGACCCGGCGCCCCCCACGGGTACACGGTGATGCCGAAATCCTCGGTATTGCGTTGGAGCGCCTGCATCTGGCGAGCGCTCACCTCGTCGGTGACCGGACCGGCGGTGGTCGGGACGTTGTGATCCATCGTCGCAACCGTGAGGTCCGGGCGGCGGACGGTTCGGCCGTGCAAGCGCAACGCATCGAAGGCTTGCGGGCTGGTCACCTCGTGCACCAGATGCAGGTCGACGTAGAGGAGGTCCGGCTCCCCCTCATGGCGACGGACGACGTGGCGCTCCCACACCTTCTCCGCGAGCGTCTGGGGCATCGTTCCCGATCCTCCTCAGGGCGGCCGACCGCGCCGGGGGCCCCGAGATCGCTGTTCCATATAATGGAACTGAGTTCCGATATTTGGAACACGGAGGATAGCAGCCTGCCCAGGAAACCCCAGCGACGCCCCGCCGACCCCTCGGCGCGACCCGACACATCCGTTGGCGTCATCGACCGGGCCGCCGCCGTGATGGACGCCGTCGAGGCGGGCGCACGATCGTTCACGGACATCGTCCGGGTGACCGGTCTCACCCGGCCGACGGCGCACCGCCTGATCCGGTCGCTCGAAGACCACGGCTATCTCTTCCACGTTGGCGGGCTCGGCTATGCGCTCGGCCCGCGACTGCTGGGGCTCGCGACGGCGGCGATGCGCGAGCTCCCGCTCCGGGAGCTCGCGCATCCGGCTCTCGAGCGCCTCGCGCGCACCACCGGCGAGAGCGCCCAGCTGTTCGTCCGCGACGGCGATCGGCGCATCTGCGTCGACGCCGTCGACTCCGAACATGAGCTCCGTACCATCGTCGAGGTCGGCGCGGCGCTCCCGCTCACCCGAGGTTCCGCGGGCAAGGTCTTCCTCGCATGGGGTCCGCCCGTCGAAGGGGATGACATGGACCGGCTCGCCCACCAGCTCGCGACGACGAGACGGCGTGGCTGGGCCGACAGCTTCGGGGAGCGCGCGCCCGGCGTCGCGTCGGTGAGCGCGCCCGTGTTCGGTCCGGGAGACGCGGTCCTCGCGGCGATCTCGGTCTCAGGCCCGGCGAGCCGCATCACGGCACTCCGAGCGAAGGCCTACGCGCCGGCCGTCATGCAGGCGGCTCGGGAGTTGGAGTCGGCGCTCGGTGGCTGAACGCGCGGGCGAGGATCACGCACGAAGCCAGCGCGACCGTGCCGAGGACCACAAGCGCCACCGCGGTCGATCGATCCGTGACCGTGCGGTGGACGATCTCGGCCACCGCCCCGATCAGGCCGACGATCCCGATCCCCGAGACCGCCCGATCCGCCACGAAGTCGCCCACCAACAGCACACCGACCGAAGCGGCCAGCGCAAGCCATAGCGAGAGATCCGACGGCGCCTGTCGAAGCAGATCGACGTCCACGAACAGCGCCCCGCCGATGACCGCGACCGAGCCGAGGACCATCGCGGTGCGCTTCGGACGAAGGACATCGAACGCGCCCGCGGCGAGCGTGACGAGCCCGACGACGATCGTGACGATCGCGGGCCAACGGAGCTGTGGGACGCCCACCCCGAAGAGGGATCCCTCCGAATACACCGCCGCCGCCGCCCCAACGTTCACCGAAACCACGAGGGCCAGCGATTGCAGGCTGCGCGGCGCGAGGACCCAGAGCGGGAGCGCGAGCATCGCCGCGACGAGCGCCGTCACGACCACGAGCCACTTGCCGTGGAGCGCGATCGCATCCGGTCCACGCGTGAACACGTCCACGGCCGCGCTCGCCCAGACGGCGACGGCCGCGAACCACAGGACGCTGCGCATCCGCTCGTGCGCGTCGTGATGCCCACCGACGACCCATGCGCCGGCCGCGATCAACGAGACGACGCTCGCGACATCCGCCGCGACCTGCTCGGTCGTGCTGGCCGATCGTCCGATCGCGATCGAGAGGCCGGCGAGCGCGGCGGCAGCTCCCGCGTATCCGAGGATCCCGATGAGGCTGGTGCGGACGTCGGTCCGCTCGTCTACCAAGCGTAGGCCTCGGGAGCGGGGCCGCCGGGTCCCGGGAAGATCTCATCGAGCTTGCCGAGCACCTCTTCGGACATCTCGATGTTGAGGGCACGCATCGAGCCCAGCAGCTGGGCCTCGGTGCGCGGGCCGATCACCGGGGCGGTCACGGCCGGCTGGTGGAGCAACCACGCGAGCGCGACGTCCGCGGGACGGTGCCCCAGCTCCTTGCAGAGCGTCTCCCACTGATCGAGCTTCGGGCGGTTCGATTCGATCTCTCCGACCATGTACCCCTGCGAGCGACGCCCCTCGTTGACCTTCTCCAGGGCGCCGGCGAGCAAACCGCCGGCGAGGGGGCTGTACGCGATCAAGCCCATGCCGTACTCCTGGATCGCGGGGATCACCTCGAGCTCGACCGAGCGCTGCATCAGGTTGTAGGGCGATTGCTCCGAGACCAGGCCGAGCGTGTTGCGCCACCCCGCGATCTCGTTCGCGCGGGCGATATGCCACCCGGCGAAGTTCGATGAGCCGACGTAGAGCACCTTGCCCTGGCGCTTGAGCTGCTCCATCGCCTCCCAGATCTCGTCCCACCACGACTGGCGGTCGATGTGGTGCATCTGATACAGGTCGATCCGGTCGGTGCGCAGCCGCCGTAGGGACTCCTCGCACTGCCGGACGATGCCCAGCTTCGACAGGCGCGATTCGTTGGGCCAGTCGCCCATCGTCCCGTAGACCTTGGTCGCCAGGACGACCTTGTCACGACGGCCGTCGCCTTTGGTGAACCATCGCCCGATGATCTCCTCGGTGGCGCCGACGCCGAGGTGTCGACCGAACACGTTGGCCGTGTCGAAGAAGTTGATCCCGTACGCGACGGCGGAATCCATGATCGTGTAGGAGTCCGACTCGGGGGTGTGCGGCCCGAAGTTCATGGTCCCCAGACACAACCGACTCACGACCAGACCCAGGTGGCCGACGTGCGTGTACTCCATGGGTCGAGTTTACGCCCGGGCACGCTCAGCTTCGGCGAGCCGGCCATCGCGCTCGGGGCCACGCGCCCCTGGGATGAACATCGCCGCGATCGTCACGACGGCGCCCGCCACGCCGGCGAGGATCAGGGTCTCGTCGGTCCCGATCCAGTTCGCGAGCGGACCGACCACGGCGAAGGACAGGGGCAGCCCGGCGATCGAGATCATCCAGTCCAGGCTCATCACGCGGCCCAGGAAGTGCTCGGGCACGAGCCGTTGCAGCATCGTGTACCAGAGCACGATCAGGAGCGAGATCGACCCCTCGGCGACGAAGGCCACGAACAACCCCTGCCACACCGCCGTGATCAACCCGAACCCGGCGGTCATCAGCATCCCGAGGGCCCACGCGAAGTACATCACGGTGATCGGGCGACGGCCGAGCGAGCCGCGCTGTGCCGCGATGATGCCGACCAGCGCCGATCCCAGGCCGCCCGCTGCGAACACGAGAGCCAGATCGACCCCGCTCCCGTCGAGGTCGTGGCTGATCACGTAGGGCATCAGGGTCTCCCACGGTCCCCACACGCAGAACAGGCTGACGGTCGCGGTGACGAGCGCCACCCAGATCCACGTTTCGCTCCGCACGTACGCGATGCCCTCCTTGATCTGCGGGATCAGCGCCTCGTGCGCGCCCTCGTCCGGGGTCTTACGCGTGCGCATCAGGAAGATGGAGACCGCGGACCCGGCGAACGTGAGGCCGTCGAAGATGAACGCCCAGCCGGTCCCGATCGAGAGCAACAACCCGCCGAGCAAAGGGCCGACGATCGTCATGGCGAAGGGCCGCACGACCTGCCCGACCGAGTTCGCCTCGACCAGGACGTCTTCCGGAACGATCGAGGGGACGATCGAGGAGAACGCCGGGCCGAACAGCGCCTGACCGCTCCCGTAAAACACCACCAAGCCGACGAGGATCGGGATCGTGATCAGGTCGGCCAACGTGAGGATGCCGACCGTCGTGATCGCGACGAGCCGCAACAGATCGCCGGCGATCATCAGGTGGCGACGGTCCATCCGATCCGACAACGCTCCGCTCGCGAGCAGCAGCAGCAGCTGGGGCAGGGACCACGCAACACCCACAGCCGCGAACGCCGCCGGTGAGCCGTCGAGGTTCTGGTAGACCAGCCAGGCGACCGCGACGTAGTACGTCCCGTCGCCGATCATCGAGATCGTTTGACCGATCCACAGCAATCGGAAGTCACGGTGACGCATCGGCCGGAGGAGCCCGATGCGACTCGTCAGACCCGGCCGCTCGTCCACGCGTCTCGAGCCTACCGTGCGTCTGACCGGGCGGTTAAGGAGTCACCAGCGCGCCGGGAGGGAGTCGAACCCCCAACCTTCTGATCCGTAGTCAGATGCTCTATCCATTGAGCTACCGGCGCAGGCAGCCCATGCTACCGCGCCGCCGTTGCGCTCAGGAAAGGCGCCGGCGCGCCAACTCTTGGAGATCGAGGACCACGACGCTCGCGTCAACATCGAGCGATGAGCCGCCCGGGAGACGCCTGGCACCGCCGTCCGCGATCCGGTCTCGAAGATCGCTCTCCTGGTGCCGTCCGAGAGTGGCGAGGGTCGCGCTGCGCTGGATCGTCGTCATGATGTCCTCCTGTTCGCCGTCTGTATCCATGCTCGGCAGCTCCGGCACACCGGCGCAGGGGTCAAGGGTTCCGAAGTTCGGAGACCG
>DATAEV010000049.1:0-4123 GCA_036257875.1 Actinomycetota bacterium
TCCTGACGCACCAGGGGATCGTGCCCGCGAAGTGGGTGCGCAGGGACAGCTGAGTCTGCGGCAGACGGCCACGACCCAGTCGTGGGTTCGGCCACGGTGGCGACCGCTCAGCGCGAGCGGACCTCAAGATCGAGTTCGCCGAAGATCGCGGGCGTTTCCACGGATGCGCCGACACGCATCGGCGTATCGTGTTCGTGGAACACCCCAGCCGCGAAGGGACCCGTCGCATGAGCGACCCACCGACGTTGCCGCCGGCTCCGGGAGAGGAGCAGGGACCGACCCTGCCGGGACCGGCCGGCTCTCGCGGGCGTGTCCTCCTGCTCGCCGTCCTCGGCGTCGGTCTGTTGGCCCTCATCGTCGCGGCGGCGGCCACCTTGGCCCACGGCAAGGACGGGTCAGCCGTTGCCGCCTCGCCCGCCGGTTCGCCGAGTCCGACGGGTGTCATCCGCCCCCCGGCTCGGCTTCAAGCCACCGCGGGTCCCTTCAAGGTGCTGCTTTCGTGGGAGATCGGCGATGGGGACGTTGACGCGACGAGCTACCGCGTCTATCGCGACGGGAACTACGTGGGCACGGTTCCCGGGAGCGGCCACCGTTTCGTCGACGATCGAGTACAGCCGGAGAGCAAGTACCGCTACCAGATCGACGGCATGCTCAACGGCGACCGGTCGAGTGGCGCGACGACCACCGTGACGACGGACCGAGCACCCCTCTTCGCGGCGAGACTCGTCGGCGTGTACAACGTGCGGATGCTCCGCACGTCGGTGTACGGGGTGAACGGCATTCCCGAGAAGTCGACGCAGGGCTGGCGATTCCAGCCCGCGTGCGATCGAGGCGCCTGCGACGTCGAGTTGCGGGACATCCACTGGAACGGGCTGGCCATCACGTTGGCTCGCGCCGGTGCCGCCTACACCGGCTCGGACGCCGTCCATGGGTACCTCGAGTGCAGCGGCACTCCGAGCACGACCTCCTATCGCGTGACGCTCCACGTGACGGACGCCCGCACGATACGTGACACGTGGCGCGTTTCGGCGTTCGAAGGGACGGTCACCACCTACGACAGCCCGCAGCTCGGGTGTCGATCGTCGGGGATCACGTTCTCGATCCAGGGGACCGCGGTCCGCTGATCACGGTCGAGTGAGAGCCGCGGATCAGGTGGAGAAGGAGCTCAGAGCCGTCCCTTCGGGTCGTCGCCGTTCGCGAGGACGGTGATCTGCCAGCTACCATCCGGGAGCTTGAGTCGCTGCTGGACGCATGCGCCGATCGGGAGGGGCGGGATCCCCGAGGCGCCGCAGTTCTTGAGCACCTTACCGTCCTTGTAGACCTTCGCAGTCCTTACCTTCTTGTTCATCACCAGGAACGGCTCCTCGAAGAAGATCACCTGGATCGTGGAGAACGCGCTTCCATCGCTCAGGGTCCAGTCGATGCCCTGGCCGATGCAGCGGTGTCCGCCGCACGTCGCATCCCTGGTTCCCGGCTGACCGAACAGGAACGCGCTGACGACGACGTCGGTCCCGGTCCCGCCCTGTGGAGGCAGCACGATCCTGCCCGAGGTGCCGAGATCGCTGACGGTGGGTGTCAGGTTGAGTGTGCCACCTACCGACGAGTCGACCACGAAGGACGCGTTCGCGTCGGAGGGCGTCACCGCGTTCGACGGGTCCGAGTCTGGACCGAAGCCGTCGGTGTTGTGCGCCGCGACGACGCACGTGTACTCGGTGCCGTTCGTGAGCCCGCCGACGGTCACCGACATCGTTTGGCCGTCCGTGCTCGCGCTGCCCTGATCCTCGGAGTTCCCGGTGGCGGTACAGGTGACCTGGTAGGAATCGATCGCGCTCGTGCCCGAAGAGGCCGGTGGATCCCACGACACGGTCGCGGATGTGTTGCCGGCGATGGCGGACACGTTCGTCGGCGCACCAGGTGTGGTGGACGTCGTGAGCGATCCGGCGGCGATGAACACGTTCGAGTCGACCAGGCCGTCCCCGACGTCGCCGATCGCGAGCTTCATCGTATTGATCTCGTTCGGCGTTACCTGCGCGGTGCAGATGAGTACCGTGGTCAGTCCGTCCATCTCGGTGTCGATCGGCGCACCACTGGCGATGTCGTTGTTGCGGAACAAGCTGGAGTTGGTGTTCTGATTGATCGTGTCGATCGACACGGGAGAGGAATCGACCATCGCGCAGTTCTGGCCGTTCACGAAGAAGCCGAAGACGTCGTTGAAGCCCAGCCCAACGAACTCGTTGTACTCGTCCGAGGCGAAGACGTATTCGAGGGAGATCTCGGATGCGTCCGGCGTGAAGTCGAAGGTCAGGACGGACGCATCCTGCGTCGACTGTCCCTCCGGGAGGAGCCCGTCCAGGTCGCCGTCGCCGGCCGTGCCGTTCACGGTCGTGATGTCATCGCTACTGTTCGGCCCGACGACGTTCCCGGCTGCGCCCGTGCTGAGCACGACGCCCTGATCGAAACCGATGATGGCGCTCGAGCCGGTTCCTCCTCCGGAGGATCCGCCCGCGGCGACATCGGCGCCGGTGAAGGCGACGTTCGAGACGCTGACGCCGGAACCAACGATCGCCTGCGCCAGGTCGTCGGCGGTCAGCGACGTGGTCAGGTCCTGCACGACGAGTCCCGGATCGGCCTCTGCGGGTCCGGCGGCCGCGAGCTGGCCGACGACCAGGCAGACACCGAGAACGCTCACGAGCGTGGCTTTCTTCATGGCCCCTCCCTTGGACCCTCCAGTCTCGGGCGAGGCGGATCGGTGGGTCAATACGCAGCGGACGTATCACACGTACGCATCGAGCGGCGGGTCCGGATGGCTCACCGTGGGAGCCGCTGTGCAAGGTCCTCCAGCACCTGCCTGGAGCGCGCCGCCGAGATCACATTGCCCTTGGCTTCGAAGAGCTCTAGTGCGCCGCGGGCGGCAGTCGCTGCCTCGGCCGGCCGTCCTGAGAGCTCGAGAACCTCGGCCAACGTGAGCAGGCCGTCACCCTGCGAGTCGGGTTCGTCGGACGTTCGGATGATGTCCAGCGCAGCTCGTGCGAGCACCTCGCCATCCTCCAGGTCGCCGCGGCGGGCGAGGATCCTCGCCCGCACGGATCGCCAGAGGAACTGGGACGAAACGTCATCGGATGCCGCGACCTTCTCACTCAAGACCGTGTACCCCTCTGCCTCATCCAGCTTCCCCTGTCGATACAACGCTTCCGCAAGGAAGGCGGCCGTCGTGGAGATGTAGTTCTGCTCTCCCATCTCGTCGAGCGTTTCGTGATCCCGCCGGAGCTCCTCGACGGCGCGATCGAGGTCGCCGGCGAGGATCTCGATCGGCCCGGAGTCGATCGAGGTGAGGGCCGCCTGGAGCTTCCACCCGAACTCCTCGAAGATCGCGCGGCTCTTGCGGTACAAGGAGCGGGCCTGTTCGAAGTCGCCGCGCATCGCCTCGAGGTGGGCGATCGAGCACGCGATCAACGCCTCGGCCTTCCGGTCTCCGCCCGTCTCTTCGAGGAGAGTCTCCGCGCGAGTGATCGCCTCCGGGACGGGCGTGGGTCCGTACAGGGAACAGGTCACGAGCGCGGGGATGAGGCGGGCCTCGAGCACGCGATCCCCGGCGTGACGCGCATGATGGATCATCCGCTCGGCCGCGGACTCGGCCTCTCCGTACCGTCCGTTGGTCCAGTGCACGAGCGTGAGTAACCACCAGGCGCGTATGAGCCCCTCTTGATGCTCCAACGGTTCGAGGATCGAGATGGCGTCGGCAACCTCGCGGAGCACCTGTCCGTCGGTCTCTTCACCTTCGGTTTCGTAGTGCAAGCGGAGCCGCGACAGCCGGGCCGTGTACGCGAGCCCGACTTCACCGAGTCCGTCTGCGCGGTCGATGATCCGGGAGAGGACGTCGTCTGCCTGAGAGAAATCGCCGAGCTCCAGCAGCGCTTCGCCGACGTCGATCAGGTGGCTGAGCGCGACGGGGTCGTCGTGGGGGAGGAGCGCCGCGGCACGACGCAGGAGGTTCGCCGCCGCAGGGAGATCCCCTCGGGCGAGAGCGCGCCGGCCGGCGGCGGACAGGTGGGCGGCCGCCCGCTGGCCGAGGACCCTGACGTGGTCGTCGATCGCCGCGAGCTCCGTCCGGATCAGGAACGCC
>DATAEV010000057.1:0-2836 GCA_036257875.1 Actinomycetota bacterium
ACGCGTCGGAGCGCGGGAACCGCCGGCTGTAGCCGGTCACCGACCGGACGACGATCGACCCGCCCTCCGAGCCTTCGAGCAGGCGATCCAGGCGCGCACCTCCCCACTCCTGCTCCGAGAACCACCCGCCGGTACAGTCCAACGTCGCGCGGAGGGTGTCCCCGAACGCGAAGAGTTCGTCGACGCGATAGCTCCGGGCGCCGTCCTGCACCTGCAAGCGCCACGACGCCGGATCGAGCTCCTGGACGCCGTCGTTGAACCACTGCGTGACCGGCATGCTCGTCGGAACACCGGACCCCGTTTCGAACGATCCTGTCGCCCCTCGGTCGGCACCTCGTTCGCCGGTCGCGCGGAGCACGCCCGCGAGCGCCAGCCAGCCGGCCGCTCCGGCACCCAGGACCGCGCCGCTCCGGAGCAGGTTCCGACGCGACAGGTCGGTCGTCCGAGGGCGGACGGGTCGTTGCACGACGTGCGCGACACCGACCGCGATCGCGGCGACCGCCGTCGCGACGTGGATCCCGAGTGGCGAGAACGTCCCGACGGACCGAACGATCCCGGTGACGTGGATGAGTGCCGCCACGATCGAACTCACGACCAACGCGGCGAACGCGATCGCGGTTCCTCGCCCAACACGCCGGCGCGCGAGACCTCGCCTCGCGATCGTTCGTTTCCAGGGTGCGAGCGCCACGATGCCCAGTCCGAAGATGCCGTGGGCGACCACGATCCACCGGACCGAGGCCGAGCCGACCGCCCAGGAGGCGACCCCCGTCACGAACGCGAGGACCAACAGCGCGAGCAGTGCGAGGTTCGTCCGTCGGCCGGCCACGGCTTCGATCGTGCCACCGAACGGGTGGAAGATCTCCCGATCCGATACCGGTGGCGCGCGAGATGGTGCCCCGGGACCCCGGATGGATAGATTCAGCCCGTTCGACCTCGAACATCTCAGGGAGGGGACCCGATGTCGTCCACCGCCACCGAACCCGCGCCGCCGATACCGCCGCTCGATCAACCGCGCGACGATCTGGGACCGCTCCCCCGCATCGCGCGACCCTTCGTGGACTGGGTCGCCAGGGTCCGGGCGACCGTTCACACCAAGCTCCTGGCGGGTTTCCTCGTGATCGCCCTGCTCCTGTTGTCCATGGGCGTGCTGTGCATCGTCGTGCTCGACCGCGTGAACCGGCAGGTGGTGACGCTGACCGCTCTCAACCGACAGACCGACCAGGCTCGGGAGATGATCTATGAGGTGACGGCGCAGAGCCACTACCGCGCGATGGCGCTGCTCACCGGCGACCGGGCGTACACCGGGAAGATCTATGCGGCGAAGGACCTCTTCGTCCAGAACCTGGCCGAGCTGCGCACCTACGCCGTACCCGACAGGACCGCCTTCTTCGACCAGCTGCAGACCGCGAACGATCGCTTCACGGAGATGAGCAACCAGGTGACGGCCCTGGACGAAGCAGGGAAGCGAGCGCAAGCGATCGAGATGCACATCGACTTCGAACACACGCAGTCGCACGTGCTCGAGGACTCGCTGAACGCGCTCATCGCCGACTCGCAGTCGCGTGTGATCGCGGAAACGGCAGCCTTCGCGAGCCATCGCCGCTTCCTGACGCTCGCGGTCGCGACATTCTCCGGCGTCACGCTGCTGGGCGCCCTCGTGCTCGGGGCGATCCTGTCGTGGTCGCTGATCCGCCCGGTCCGGAGGGTCGATTGGGGTCTGGACCGGATCGCGAACGGCGATTTCCTGACGCGCGTCTCCGTACCGAATCGCGACGAGTTCGGGAACCTCACGAGCAACCTCAACCGCACGGCCGAGCAGCTGGCGACGCTGTACACGGAACTGGAGACCCTCAACACCGGTCTGCAGACCACGGTCGACTCGAAGGTCGCCGAGCTCGAGCGCGCGTCGCGCCTCAAGCGCTACCTGTCACCGCAACTCGCCGAGTCCATCTTGTCGGGCGAGCGCGACGTCTCCCTGACGACCAGTCGGAAGCTCCTGACCGTCTTCTTCTCCGACGTCCGAGGGTTCACCGCGGCAGCGGAACGGATGGAGCCCGAACAGCTCGTGGACGAGCTGAACGACTATCTCACCGAGATGACCGAGATCGTCTTCAAGCACGGCGGAACGCTCGACAAGTACGTAGGCGACGCGGTGATGGTGTTCTTCGGCGATCCGGTACCCCAGGAGGATCACGCGAGGCGCGCCGTTCTGATGGGCTTCGAGATGCAGGAGCGCATGGCGGACCTGCAGCAACGCTGGATGGGTCGGTATCAGCACTCCTTCGAGATCGGGATCGGCATCGCGACCGGCTGGGTCACGGTCGGCGACATCGGCTCACCGGCACGCAGCGACTACACGGTGCTGGGCAACGAGGTGAACCTGGCAGCGCGGTTGGCCGACCGGGCCGCGTCGGGTCAGATCCTGGTGACCGAGCGAACGCTGGCGGACGTGACGGACATCGCCGCCGCCCAGCCCATCGACGAGATCCTCCTGAAGGGGATCAGCCGGCCGATCAAGATCTTCGAGCTGCGGCCGCGCCCCGCGTGAACGTGCTCAGCCCACGTGCACGTTGTACGTGACGCTGAACTCCCCGTCACCCACGAAGCTCACCGCACCTTCGATCACGTGATCACCCGGCGTAAGCGGGTGGAGGAAGACCACGTTGGCCCGGAGGGCCGTCCGGATCGGGCCGGTGCCGACGCCAACGGCCGTGTCGTAGAAGCTCCCCGGCTCCGAGATGACGTCGTAGGCGCCGGTATCGATCGGTTGCAACGGCAGAGCCTTCCCGTCGAGGGTCAATGCGTTCACCGACGTCACGAAGCCCGCGATCGCGGC
>DATAEV010000272.1:0-3159 GCA_036257875.1 Actinomycetota bacterium
GAGCACGAGCGACAGGTTCCCCTTGCGATCCGAGGCGATCGCCGTTCCCACCAACGAGTCGCGACCGTTCGCGTGGATGATGGCGCGCACGAGCGCCGTGTAGGAGAACGCCGCGGCCAGCGCGACGATCCCGAAGGACGCCGCCGGGAGTCGGTACCGGTAGAAGTCGTGCAGCCACTCGGTGACCACCGGGATCAAGGACAAGCAGAACAACAGGAGCATGTTCGACCACATCACCGCGCCGCTGATCCGGGTCGTCGCGCGCAGGAGATGGTGATGGTTGTTCCAATAGATCGCGATGAACACGAAGCTGAGGACGTAGATGAGCAGGCTCGGCAACTGGTCGTAGAGGTCCGTCGGGTTCGGGCCGGCCGGCGGACGCAGCTCCAGCGCCAAGATCGTGATGATCACCGCCATCACGGCGTCGCTGAACGCCTCGAGGCGGCCCGCGCCGACGTCGACCGGTGTCGGCCGCTCCGGATCCCCGCTCACCCCGTGATGATATTGAGGCCGGCCGAACCGGGCGAGACCGGCGCCATACTGCCGGCATGGTCGGCCCCCTCCGCGTCAGCCGTTCGATCGTCGTCCCGGAGGGCGAGCTGCGGTGGAGGTTCAGCCACTCGTCGGGTCCCGGCGGGCAGTCGGTCAACACGGCCGATTCCCGGGTGGAGCTGAGCCTCGATGTCGCCCACACGAGCGCCTTGGGGCCGGTGCAACGCACGCGGGCGTTGGAGCGCTTGGCCGGACGCCTCGTGGACGGCGTGCTCACGGTGACCGCGTCGGAGCAGCGGTCGCAGCTCCGCAACCGGGAGGCGGCGCTGGAGCGGATGGCGGAGATCCTCGCGGCGGCGGTGGCGCCGCCGCCGCCCAAACGCCGTCCCACGCGGCCGAGTCGACGCGCCGTCGAACGGCGGGTCGCGGCGAAGCGCAGGCGTTCGGAGACGAAGCGCCTGCGGCGCGCGGACGACGACTGAGGGACCCAGGCTCAGCCCGGGGGACCGTTGCGCGGGCCGCCCGGCGTTGCCGGTGGCCCCGCTGGGTGATCCTGCGACCGACCGGGAGCGGTGGATCTCTTCGCGTTCGCGGTGCCGCCGCCGTTCGCGTTCGCGTTGCCAGCGCCCTTCGCGTTCGGGTTGCCGGCCCCCGTGGTCGGCCCGTTCCCGGCGCCGTTGGCGGGTTCGTGGGCCGAGTGGGCGCTTCCTCGGGCGTTGCCGGCGCAAGCCTGATGCGCGTCGCGGGCCGCGGTCGCCGCGTGTTCGTTCGGCCCAGCGTGGTCCGTCTTCGCCCCGGGTACGCACCGGATGTCCGCGGATGATCGAGCGTCGCCCGTCCGACTCGGCGTACTGGTGGCGGTCGCTACCGGTCCCCGTCCCTGACCCACGGTCGCGCTCGGTGAGATCTCGGCGGTTCGGATGCCCGTCGGCTGGGGCGAGCCCGTCCTTCCCTCTAGGGCGAAGGACACGCCCATCGTCATGACGATGAGCGCGATGAGCGCCGCCGTCCCGACGAGGACGCGGGTGCTCGTCCGTTGCGCGGCCGGGCTCGGGCTATCAACGGAGCGGGGCGGCGCGGCCGGCGCGCTCAGATCGTCGTCGTCCGGCTCGACGACCACCGGATGCCGGTTACGGCGATCGGCGGCGGCCTGGCGGATCGCCGGACCGAGGTCCTGATAGACCAGACGTGGGTGGACCCGCTCTGCCCCCGCAGGGAGTTGCACCCCCTCCGGCCACAGGACGATCAGCTCCGACGACGGAGCCTCTTCACGCGCCACCAACGCCGAGGTCGCGCTGACGTCCGCGTCGAGCACGACGACGTCGGGCTCGACGTGCGCGAGCACGCGGGCGAGCTCAGCGTCGTTCGAGGCGCACCCGACGACCTGGAACCCCTCGCCCTCGATCAGGTAATGGAGCGGGCCCGGCGATCCGATCTCGGCCAGCACGACGCGAACCACCGACGGTGGTTCCGCCACATCGAGGCGCAGTGGCTCGCTCCTTCTGCTCGGATCGTTCAACGCTGGGCACCCCCGGAGGCCCTGTTCCTCGGTCATCCTCCGCCGCGGAAAGCGCTCGGTCAAAGGGTTGGACGGGCTAGGTTGACCGCGCTACGGCAGGCCGTAGCGCGTTCGACCGACAGCCACTTGCGAGATCACGGAGGGGTTTGGGAGGCTGGTGCGATGCAGCGAGCCCGTTCCATCGCGGTGATGCTGGTCGCCTTCGCCGCGTTCGCCGGTCCCGCGTTCTCCGGGTCGAGCGTCGCGGACGCGGCCGTCCCGTTGCCGGCGCACGTGTACGCGCCGTACTTCGAGACCTGGACCTCCGATGCGATCACGACGGTCGCGCAACAGTCGGGGGCGCGGTACTTCACGCTCGCGTTCCTCGAGACGCTCGGCAAGACCTCCTGCACGCTCGCGTGGAACGGTTCGAGCAGCCAGACGCTCGCCGCCGGCCGATACCTGACGGACATCCAGTCCCTCCGCGACCTCGGCGGCGACGTGATCCCTTCGTTCGGCGGGTGGAGCGCCGACCAGGGTGGGACCGAGATCGGCGATTCCTGCAAGGACCCGGCGGCGATCGCGTCCGCGTACGAGCAAGTCGTGACGAGCTACGAGGTCACGCGCCTCGACATGGACATCGAAGGTCGTTCGCTCACGAGGTCGGCCGGGATCGACCGGCGCAACAAGGCCATCAAGCTCCTCCAGGATTGGGCGGCCGCACACGGTCGCACCGTCCAGATCCAGTACACACTTCCCACGTCGGCGGATGGGCTCGAACCAAGCGGGGTCGCCGTGTTGCAGAATGCTGTCGCGAACGGGGTCCGGATCGACGTCGTGAACCCGATGGTCTTCGACTACTACGACCGCGTGACCACGGAGATGGGCGGGGCGGCCGTGAACGCGTCCAACGGCCTGCACGCCCAGCTGCACACGTTGTTCCCCGCGAAGACCGACGCGCAGCTCTGGGCGATGCAGGGCGCAACCATCATGAACGGGCTCGACGACTACCCTCGCCGGACCGAGGTCACCGACCTCGCCGACGCGCAACAGCTCCTGGGGTTCGCGCGTACGACCGGGATGAGCACGCTCTCGATGTGGGCGATCCAGCGCGACAACGGCGGGTGTCCCGGTTCCACGGGTTCGAACGATTGCTCCGGGATCGTCCA
>DATAEV010000084.1:0-1841 GCA_036257875.1 Actinomycetota bacterium
TTCTCCTCGATGTTCTCCGGATACCTGCGACCGGTCGATGCCGTTCGTCTCGGCTTCCTGGACGCGGGCGATCCCGCCGTGGAAGCGCTGGACGCGATGCTCTCGGGTCCCGATCCCTGGTCTCCACTCTTCTTCTGAGGCCTCTCAAGGGCCGAAACACCTCTTTCCGCCCTCGCTGCTAGCCTCGCGGGGCAGACCATGGCCGAGTTCGAGGAGACGCTCGTCGCCGCGCGCGAGGGCGAAGCATGGGCCCTCGCGCGGCTCTTCCGTCTGATCTACCCTCGGTTCGTCTGCTACGTAGGCGCGGTCACGCCCACCGACGCCGAGGACGTGGCGGCGGATGCATGGCTCGATGTCGCCCGTGGCTTGCATCGGTTCGAAGGCGATGAGCAGGCGTTCCGTGCATGGGCGTTCACGATCGCTCGGCGACGGCTCCTGGATCTCCAACGGAGTCGGGCCCGCCGCCGAACCGATCCGGTCGACCCCGAGGATCTCGTCGGCGCGGGAGGGGCCGGAGATGTCGAAGAGGAAGCGCTGACCTCCATCGGGACGGGTTGGGCCATCCGCCTCATCACCTCGTCGCTGTCATCGGACCAGGCCGAGGTGGTGATCCTCCGCGTGATCGGAGAGCTCGGCGTCGATGAGGTCGCCACGATCATGGGGAAACGACGGGGAACGGTTCGCGTGTTGCAGCACCGCGCGCTCCGCCGCTTGGCCCAGGTTCTGGAAGGCCAGGGTGTAACGCGATGAGCGGCTGGGACGATCTTCCTCACGAGATGCCGATCGGGACGATCGACGAGGACACCACGGATCGTTTGCTCGCAGGGCGCATCCACCCCGACGATGCGCCCCCGGGCTACGCAGGGGTCGCGCGGATCCTGCAGGCGGCCGGCTCACTCCCCCGTAGTGGGCATCTTTCGCGCGAAGCCGAGCTTGTGGCTGCCGCCCGCGAGGTGATAGGCCTTCGCTCACCCCCCGGCGGAGGGGCGGGCGGCAGCCGCACTCGGCACCGCCGCGCGCTGGCAGGACTCATCGTGACCGGAGCACTGCTTGGGATCCCCGGGCTCGCCGCGGCGAACGCGCTTCCCGATCCGGCCCAGCACGCGGTCTCCCGTGTCCTCGATAAGGTTGGGATCTCGGTGCCGGGGAACGAGGATCACCCGGCGAGCACCGGTCAGGAGATCTCGAACATCGCCACGACGACCAACTCGATCGGCGTCGCGAAGGGAGCCGAGATCTCGACGGTGGCGAGCGGTGGGATGAGCCATGCTGGTCAACATGGCCACCGGGGGAACGGCGACGCGCCGTCGTCCGGCACCCCCTCGGTCGGTGGGACCGGTAGGGCGGACGCAGCGAGCAACGGCAACAGCACGCACGGGACCACGAAGGCGAACGACAAGAGTGGAGGCCGGAGTCTCGCTGGCTCCGGGAACGCCACCCGGGTTCCGTCGGCGGCGATCGAACACGGCGCCAACCCCGCCGCGCATCGATAACGGTCGCCGTCGAACTCGGGAACCTCAGACGCGAGGTTCCGAAGGCGTCGTCAGGCCGTAGACGTCGGGCCTGATGTCGTGGGCACGCTGTTCCTGCTCCAGGACCTTCCGACGAACCTCGGCAAGCGCTTCCGGGGTGAGATGAACGATGTCGGTCAACACCAGCACCTCGCGCTCTTCCTCGTTCACGCCCGCCCACCCGACGCAGACGTTCCCCACACCCGCTGCGTAGTACTTGAGTTGGAACGCGCCCGGTTCGGTGCGGCTGAACTCGCGCATGACGAGAACCTGGTGGTAGCAGTCGACGGGGACGCAGGTCTCTTGGTCCACCCGATACGTCTCCGCCCG
>DATAEV010000096.1:0-6819 GCA_036257875.1 Actinomycetota bacterium
ATCTGGGTTGGCTTCATGTCGTTGTTCCGAGGGATCGGCCAGATCGTGCTGGCCTTCGGTGTCCGCCGGGAGCTCCGCGCGTAGCGGATCTCAGGTCCGGTCAAGGACCTGGCGGGCGACCGCCAGGTCCTTGACGGCGCGAAGAGCCTCGAACGTCGCGGTCGCCGGCGCGACGATCGCTCTGGCGTCGTCCCCGCGTCCCTGACGTGCCAGCGCGTCCGCGAGGTCGACCTCGGTGAGGGCGCGTTCCCACACTGCCTCCAGGCGATCGAACCGTTCGATCGCCGCTCGGAGCGACGCTTCGGCGCGGCCGTCGTCGCCCGCCGCTCGTGCTGCCCGCCCCTCCAGCCGATCCGCGAACGCGAGGACGCTCTGCGCGTCGGTCTTTCCAGCGTGCGCGCGCATCCCTTCGACGCGCGCGTCGACACCGTCCCAGGCGTCGGTCGCGGCGACGAGCTCGCTCTCGGCCTCGAGAGCGTCGCCCTTGTGGACCGCCCAGTTGGTGGGTCGCTTCAACGAGCCAGCCCGCGCGAGATCCCCGGTGCGAACGACGTACCGCAGCAGGAAGGGGTACAGCCTGCCGGACGTCGTGCGCTCGAGGGTGGAGAGAAGGCCCGACAGTCGGTCGCTCTCGACGACATCGCCTCGGGCGTCGTGGATCAGCGCGGCCGTCGCGAACGCGTGGGCCGCGAAGTACGGCGGCTCGTCGCGACGATCATCCAGCAGCTCGCGGAGGAGTCGGAACTCGTCCAGGGCGGCATCCCAAGACCCGAGGCGGGAGAACGTCACGCACCGCCATGCACGGAGATGGATCTCGACGTTCGGGCCCCTCCCGGCAACCGCAGCCAGGCCTTGACCGCTGACCTCCAGGGCTCGCGGGTATCGCCCGGTCTCGTAATACCCCCACGAGCCCATGCCGTAGAAGTCACCGATCTCGACGACCTCGGTGACCCCGTCCATGATCGCCGCGCGCTCGTGCCAGAGCGAGATCGCTTCCCGGTAGTTCCCGACCGACGACCAAGCGCCCTGCGCGTTGTCGAGCGCGGCCGAGGCCAGATCAGGTCTTCCGAGGCGGATCGCGATCCCGGCGGCTTCCCTGCCCGCGTTCGCGAACGACTCGAGCTGGTCGTCTGTCAGCGCTTCGTCGGGGAACGCGAACGGCCACGAGGCGCGGAGCCCGAGCACCCGAACCCGCTCTTCGCTGTCGCCCGGAGGGAGGTTCGTCGCGGCAAGATCCAACATCGCGCGGACGTCCGCTTCGGGCGGGGTCCCGCCACGCATCGAGCCGGGCCAACGAACGGCGATCTCGGAGGCTCGCGCGGCCAGGTAGGCAACGCGCCTGGCGTCCGGCGGCTGGGCGGCGTCGCGCTCGAGCGCGGCTTCGCGGAAGTACCGCCACGCGAGGTCGCCGGTGAAGGCGACCAGGAACGCTTCCGCGAGCGACTCCAGCGCGTCCGTACGCTCCAGATCGCTGGAGGCGAACGCGAGCGCGTCTTCGGCCAGGCGGGCGGCCTTGCGCGGCACCAGCCGGAGACGAGCGGTCGCCGACGCGCGGAGCAACCACCGGACGGCCGCCGAACGGAGGTCGTCGTTCGGCTCGGTGCCCGTCTCCCCGGCGAGTCCGGCCGCCGTGGCGAAGTGGTACGCGAGCAGCTCCGCGAACTCACCGGCGCGCTCCCCGGCTGTCCGTTCGAGCCACGCGGCCACGTTCGAATGCGCATCGCCGCGATCTCGGCGGGGGAGCGATTCGTACGCAACGTCTCGCGTCAGGACGTGCTTGAAGATGTACTCGCGTTGGCCGGACAACGTTGAGCCCGCTCGCGATGAGACCAGCTCGCGTTCCTCCAATCGACGGAAGGCATCGCCGGCGTCCGACCCCGAGACACCTGTCAGCTCGGTGATCGGGCCCGTCCAGAAGACGCGGCCCACCACGGAGGCCGCCTGCAGCAGTCGCTTGTCACCCGCATCCAGGAGATCGATGCGTGAGGCGAGGACGGCTTGCACGGTGTCGGGGATGTCCACGTCTTCGATCCCCACGGTGGCTCTCCAGCGGTCCCCCTCGCGCCGGAGGAGACCGCCGTCGATCAGCCGTCGGACGATCTCCTCGAGGAAGAACGGGTTCCCCTCTGCGCGTTCGAGGATCCTCCGATGGACCGACGAGGGAAGATCGTCGACGGTCAGCAGCAGCCGCACCAGTCGCTCAGCCTCGTCGCTTGAGAGGGGATCGAGGGCCAGCGAGGACATGTTCCTGCGTCCCCCGCCCCAGCTCGGTCGTTTCGCCGTGAGGTCCGGGCGCGACGGGCACAGGAAGAGCACCGGGCCTTCGCTCTGTTCCGCGAGTTCGTCGAGCAGATCGAGCAATACGGGGTCGGCCCAGTGGATGTCCTCGATCACCACGGTGACGGGCCGCGAAAGGGAAAGGGCCGTGAAGAATGAGCGCCACGCGGCGTGGAGCTCGTCACGAACCTCGCGTGGGCCCGCGTCGGTGAAGGACACCTCGGGATCTTCGAGCCCCACCGTGTACGCGAGGGCGGCGGTCGACCGGGCCGGGTCCGTCGCGACCTCCTGGGTCAGGAGGTCGCGACCGGTCTTCCGGACCTTCTCGACGGCGAGCTCAGGTGGATCCGAGTCGAGGATCCCCGCGTGACCCTTCAGGATCTCGGCGAGCGGCCAGTACGTGATGCCGTCGCCGTAGGGGAGGCACCGGCCGCGCAGGACGAGCGGGGGCGGCTCGCTCTTCTCGGCCCACGCGAGGAACTCGCCCGTGAGCCGGGACTTCCCGACGCCCGCGTCACCGTAGAGCGTTACGAGATGCGGCCGACGTTCAGCGACCACCCGCTCGTACACGCTCCGCAACACCTCGAGCTCGGTGTCGCGCCCCACCATGGGCGCGGATAGACCGGGGACCCCCCTCGCTCCGAGGCCCGTCTCCTCGACGAGCCGGAAGGCCCGCACCCGATCGCGCTTTCCCTTCAGCTCGTGGAGCCCTCGATCCTCGAAGGAGAAGCCGCGGACGGCGTCTGCGGTGCGCTGGGAGACGAAGATCGCTCCCGGGTCGGCGACCCCCTGGAGCCGAGACGCCGCGTTCACCGCGTCGCCCGTCACCATCGCCTCGCCCGGCCCGGGGTTCGTCGCGGCGAGGACCTCGCCGGTGTTGATGCCCACGCGGATCTGCAGCGAGACGTCATGCAGGCGTTCGAGCTCCCCGTTCAGTTCGTCGAGTCGCCGCATCATCCGGAGAGACGCCCGGAGCGCGCGCTCGGGGTCGTCTTCGTGCGCCGCCGGCACGCCGAACGCCGCCATCACCGCATCACCGATGAACTTCTCGACCGTTCCGCCTTCGGCTTCGATCTCCTCGCGCATGGCGCTCCCGTAGGACTGCATCACCTCTCGGAACCGCTCCGGGTCCAGTCGTTCGCCGAGCGCCGTGGACCCCGTGACATCGGCGAACAGGACCGTCACAACCTTCCGCTCTTGCGCGGCGTTCGGCAGCGTCGTGGGCGACCCGCACGAAGGACAGAAACGGGCGTCCTCGGGAAGTGGGGAGCCGCACGTGGCGCACGCCGTCATGAGCGGGCTGCCGCACGTCGCGCAGAAGCGAGCACCGGCAGCGTTCTCGGAGCCGCACGCGAGGCAAGCCGCCACGGGCGGAGTGTATGGCAGGGTACGCTCCGCGACGATGGACGTGTCCAGGCTCGTTCGCGAGCCGACCGGGTTGCGCATCCGCTTCTTCTCTTCCCCTTCGGATTCCGCGAGGGCCCGGCGCCCGACCGACCTGGTGCTCGTGTTCGTGTCGCTCATCACGATCGGCTCGGCCTTGCTGCTCGATGAGGGCACGAGCGCGTTCGAGGCTGCGATCACGTCGTTCTTGACCGCGCTGCCCGGTCTCCTCGGTTGGTTCTGGGAGAGCTGTGACGCGTTGGTCGGCGTGTGGGCGATCGTTCTCGTGGGCGCCGCTCTGTTCGCACACGGCCGTCGCTCGCTCCTCAGGGATCAGCTCCTCGCGGTCGCCTTAGCGGCCGCCGCCGGCGCCCTCCTGATCCGCAACGGAGCCAGTCTCCTGAACGGGATGACCGCTTCGGGACCGCCGCCGATCTTCCCTGGGGTCCGCCTCGCGTTGGCGGCCGCGGTGATCGCGACGACGAGCCCACATCTGGGGCGACCGGTCCGGCGGATCGGGAGATGGCTCGTCCCGCTGGCGTCCCTCTCTGCCATCGCCCTCGGCGTCGCCTCGCCGATCGGTGTCATCACCGGTCTGGCGATCGGATACGGCTCGGCAGCCCTCGTGCATCTCGTCTTCGGTTCACCCGGGGGACGTCCGACGCCCCAAGAGGTCGTGGCGGCGCTCCTCGACCTTGGCATCGAGACGAACGCGGTGCAGGACGGAGCGCTCGGAGCGCGCGGTGTCGCGGTGATGGAGGCGTCGGCCCTCGACGGTCGCCACCTCCAGATCAAGGTGTACGGGCGCGACGCCTGGGACGGGCAGTTGCTGAACTCGACCTGGTCCTACCTCTGGTACCGCGACGAGGCGCCGAGCCTCACCCTCAGCCGGCTCCAACAGGTGGAGCACGAAGCCTTCCTGACACTCCTCGCCGAGCGAGCGGGCGTGCCGGTCCTTCCGGTGGTCGCCGCGGGAACGGCGGAGGAGGACGCGATCCTCGTCGTCGAGACGCGCGGGCGGAACGTGGCGGAGGTCGGCGCGGCCGAGGTGAGCGACGTCCTCGTCGGGGACCTCTGGCGGTCGGTCGCTCGGATGCACGAGGCGGGCATCGCGCACGGGAGCCTCGATGCCCTCCACCTCTCGGTCCTTGCCGACGCCACGGGAGCGATCGGCGGGTTCGGTGGTGCCAACGCGGCGGCAACGCCGGCGCAGATCGGGGCGGATCAAGCGCAATTGCTCGTGACCACGGCGCTCCTCGTCGGCGACGATCGGGCCGTGTCGGCGGCGATCGACGCGATCGGCCCGGCTCCGCTCGCGGAAGCGCTCCCGTTCATCCAGAGCGCAGCGCTCACGCGGATCACCCGTCGGGCCCTGAAGCACGCCGATACCGAGCTCGACGCGCTCCGGGAGCGGGTCGCCGACGCGACGGGAGCCGAGCAGCCCAAGCTCGAGCCGCTCCGTCGCGTCACCTGGGGGTCGCTCTTCGTCGTCGGGCTCTTGCTCTTCGGCGCCTTCGCGATCGTGTCCGCCTTCTCGAGCGTCGGGATCGACACCCTCACCTCGGAGCTGTCGAACGCGGACAGCGCGTGGATCTGGGTGGCTCTGCTCGTCTCGCCGCTCGTGCAGGTCGCCGAGGCGTTCTCCACGATCGGCGCGTGTCCTCGCCCCCTTCGCCTCGGTCCCGTGATCGGCCTGCAGTTCGCGATCCGCTTCATCGCCCTGGCCGTGCCGAGCTCGGCCGCCCGCATCGCGCTCAACGTCCGCTTCTTCCAACGAGCCGGACTCGCGACGTCACCCGCCATCGCCGTCGGACTCGTCGACAGCGTCGCCGGGTTCGTCGTTCAGGTCCTCCTCCTCCTCGTCATCTGGCTCGCCGGCCTCGCGTCCCTGCAGATCTCCACGAGCGGACTCTCGATCGACATCAGCAGCCAGCTCATCGTCGCGGTGGTGATCCTCGTCGTGGTCGGCATCGCCGTCGCGGTGTTCGTGCCCCGCGTGCGCCGCCTGATCGCTCCGCGTCTGGCGGAGGCCGGGGAAGCGATCCGCGTCCTGCGAACGCCGACCAAGGTGTTCGAGCTGTTCGCGGGCAACCTGGTGGCGCAAGTCATCCTGGCCGTCGTCCTGGGGATCTGTTTGCGCGCGTTCGGGCAACACGCATCGCTGGCGGAGCTGATCCTCGTCAACACGCTCGCGAGCCTGCTCGCGGGTGTCTTGCCGATCCCGGGCGGGATCGGGGTCATGGAAGCCGCGATCAGCGGTGGACTCGTCGCGGTCGGGATCCCCGAGAGCGCCGCCGTCGCCACGGCGATCGCGTTCCGCCTCGTGACGTTCTACCTGCCGCCGATCTGGGGCGTGGTCGCGATGCGGATCCTGCGGCGCCGCGCCTACATCTGACCCGCCATCGCGGATCGGCCGCCTGTGCACCGGTGGGCGAGCCATCGCTCGCTACACTCGCGCGCATGGAGGTCCCGGAGAAGCCATCGCTCGACGGCCTGGAAGCGAAGTGGGGGGAATGGTGGGAGACCACCGGCATCTTCCGCTTCGACCGGACGAAGACGCGCGAGGAGATCTTCGCGATCGACACGCCTCCGCCGACGGTGAGCGGGAGCCTCCACGTCGGCCACGTGATGTCCTACACGCACACGGACCTGATGGCGCGCTTCCAGCGGATGCGCGGACGGGAAGTCTTCTACCCGATCGGGTGGGACGACAACGGGCTCGCGACCGAGCGGCGCGTCCAGAACTACTTCGGCGTCCGGTGCGACCCGTCGCTGCCGTACGACTCGTCGTTCGACGTCGCATCGCTCGAGCGTCCCGACGACGCGAACCCCGTCGCGATCGGGCGGCGGAACTTCACGGAGCTCTGTGAGCGCCTGACCGCCGAGGACGAGAAGGCCTTCGAGGACCTGTTCCGCAAGGCGGGGTTCTCCGTCGACTGGACGCAGTGGTACACGACGATCGGGGAGCTGTCGCGCAGGATCTCGCAGCGCGGGTTCCTCCGGCTCGTCCGAGACGGCATCGCGTACACGGCCGAGGCGCCGACGATGTGGGACGTCGACTTCAACACCGCCGTCGCGCAGGCCGAGATCGAGGACCGCGAACAGAACGGCGCGTACCACCGGATCGCCTTCCGCGCCGAGGACGGCCGCGACGTCCAG
>DATAEV010000097.1:0-2071 GCA_036257875.1 Actinomycetota bacterium
AGCGCCGCTGCCTCGACAAGGGCCCGACGAGGCCGCGGGTACAATCGCCCTCGAACGCGGTGGCCGTAGCTCAAGTGGTCAGAGCACCAGGTTGTGGTCCTGGGGGTTGGGGGTTCGAGTCCCCTCGGTCACCCGAAAGCCGAGGTCCGGTTGCTAGACTGCGCCGGGCCTCTAGCTCAATCTGGCAGAGCAACGGACTCTTAATCCGCAGGTTCGGGGTTCGAATCCCCGGGGGCCCACGCATCTAGCTGGGGAAACGGACGACGTCGATCGGACGAGAGGGCGACCTGGCCACAACTTGGCCACAACCGCGATCGTTGCCCTTCTACCGGGGCACTAGTGCCGCCTGAATTGCGTCCGCGGCCTGCGCTTGCATCGTCGGCATGACGAGTTGATAGCGGTCCATCGTGAACGCGACGCTCGCGTGTCCCAACGCCTCAGATGTCTCGGCTCACCCACAGCTCGCGTGTGAGGACGTAGAACACGAACTCCAGTCCCTCGTACCGGATCGTGCCGTCCGCCTCGAATCCCAGCCGCTCCGCGACCGTGCGCATGGCCACCTTGTCGGGAACCGTGGGCATGTGCACCCGCGTCGCTCCCGCATCCGAGAACAGCCACCCCACGAGCAGGCGGACCGCCTCGGTGCCGTAGCCCTTCCCCTGCATGGGCGCGTCGATGGAGATCCCGATCTCGAAGGCTCCGGGCGGAAGTGTTCGATCCGGCGGGTCGTATGTCTGGATCCCGCCGATCATGCGGTCGTCGACCTCGATCGCGAGATCCAGCGCCACGCCCTGCATGATGCCCGAGCGTTCGAACCGAGCTCGAAGGGCATCGCGCGTCGGCAGGATCGGCTGCACGGAGGACTCCATCTCGAGCCGGCTCGCCCACTCCTGCTCGAACTCATCCATCGAGAGCGGACGAAGGCACCCGCTTTCCTTCCAGCCGAACCCGGGTCATCTCACGATCGGTCCTGTTCGCTCACGACCCGGGTATAGCCGCCAGCGATCCGGCACGCCCTTCAGCTCGTACTCGCCCCGGGGCTCGAACGAGAGCCCCGAGCCCGCAACCAGATCCCTCACCATCCCTGAAACGAGGACTTCCGAAGGCTCGGCCATTGCCCAGATGCGAGCCCCGATCATGACGGCGATGCCTCCGACCTTCCCAGCGATCGTCTCGACCTCGCCGGTGTGAACGCCCGTCCGGACTTCGAGCCCCAGCCGCTGCACGCTTTCGGCGATAGAGGTACGCGCAACGGATAGCGCGGGCGGGGCCGTCGAAGGTGGCAAGAAAGCCGTCATCCTCGAGAACGGGTCCTGACGACCATCGTGGGGGGCGAGGTCCAGTTCCAGACTGCTTAGGCCACACCCGCCGTCCACGAGGTGCGGCTCCTCATGGGTTAGAGAGAGCGGTCGGGGGGCTCGTCGGGTGTCGAAGGCTGAGCATCATCGGAAGCGGAAGGCGGCGACACGGTCGCGGAGTCTTGAATGATGTTCGGCCGGACCTCCCGGAAGACGACCTTGAGGGCGGCCACGATCGGGAGCGCGATCAGAGCGCCCCCGAGACCTGCGAGGCTCGACCCGATCAGCAGCGTGATGATCACCGTGGGTGCCGAGAGGTCGATCGCCTTTCCCATGATCCTGGGCAGGATCAGGTAGTTCTCGATCCGCTGGTAGACGACGAAATAGACGGCCACAGCGATGCCGTCGGCGACCGAGGAAAACAGGGCGACGATCACGCAGACGACCGCGCCGAGCATGGCGCCGACGCCCGGGATGAGGTCTGCGATCGCCACCCACACAGCGAGCGCAGCCGCGTAGGGGACCCCCAGGATCTCCAGAACGATGAACGCCAGCGTCCCCGCTATGACGGAGATGAAGATGTTCCCGGAGACATAGCCCCCGATCCGTTCGACCGACTCGTCCAAGATCCGGACGTTGCGGTCCGCGTGCCGCCCCGACACGAGGGCCTTGGCAGCTTCGTGGCTTCGCTCCAACCCGAGGAGGAAGTACACCGCGAGGACCGTGATCGTCAGGAGGTTGAAGATCACGCTCCCCGCGCCCGCGGTGATGCT
>DATAEV010000100.1:0-4357 GCA_036257875.1 Actinomycetota bacterium
CGAACCCGAGCATCGCCACGCTCGACGGGACGAACACGTGGATCGTGGGCGAGGAACCGAGGATCGTGATCGATCCGGGGCCCGAGATCGATGAACATCTGGAAGAGGTCGCGCGGGCCGCGGGGCGAGTGGCGCACGTCCTCGTGACCCATGATCACGAGGACCACGCCGCGGGTGCGGCGACGTTCGCGCGGCTCGTCGGCGCGAACGTCGCCGCATGGCGGCTGCCGGGGACGGCGAAGGTTCGCGAGGGGCAGGGGTTCACCGCCGGCGGGGTCGAGCTGGTCGCGATGCACACGCCCGGGCACAGCGCGGACCACGTCGTCTTCTTGGACGAAGGATCCGGGGCCCTGTTCACGGGGGACGCCGTGCTCGGCCGCGGGACCAGCTTCATCGACGCGCCGGACGGCGACCTGGCGAAGTACCTGACCTCGCTCCGACGGATGCTCGAACGCGATCCTCGAACGATCTATCCGGGTCACGGTCCGATCGTCCTCGACGCGAAGGCCAAGCTCCGCGAGTACCTCGAACATCGGGCCGAGCGAGAGGAGCAGATCCTCGCCGGGCTCGCCGCCGGCGACCGGACCGTCGAGGCCCTCGTCGAACGGATCTACGCAGACCACCCGTCGGACGTGCAGGAGCTCGCCGCCCGATCGGTCACCGCGCACCTCCTCAAGCTCGAGACCGAGGGTCGCGCGGCGAAGGCGGGCCGCGCATCCGCGCGGACGTGGACGATCATCGAGCCGAAGGCGTGCGCGCGATGCGGCAGGCCGGTGAAGGGGCGCGCGCGCTACTGCGGGTCGTGTTCGCTCGCCCTGCTCCAGGGCGACGCGGCCGGCTCGGCGTAGCCGGCCGCTCAGGGTCGCAACAACCGCAAGGGCGAGCGGACCACGTATCGGCCACGACGCTCCACCTGGACGTGGCCGCGCTCGATCAGCCGGCGGAGCGCGCGGTTGGCGGTCTCGCGCGACGTGCCGGCGAGTGCGGCCAGGTCTTCCTGGCGAAGCGTGATGGGGATCGCCGTCCCACCCGGAACCGGGCGGCCGAACCGGGCCGCCAGATCCTGGAGCCGGCGCTCGATCCGCGTGCCGACGTCGAGCCACGCGACGTCGCACGCCAGGATGGAGGCTCGGCGAGCGCGCTCAGCGAGCGCCGCGGTCAGCTCGCCCCCGGCGGCGGCCCGCAGGCGCGCCGGCCGAAGGGTGACCAGCGTGCACACGGCGACCGTCCCCGGAGGCTCGCCGGCGACGTCCCCGGGACCCAGCAGGTCCACCACCAGCTCGCGGCCGTCCGACGTGACGAGCGACGCGCGCAGGATCCCGGTCTCGATCAGCCACGGCCCGGCGCCCGCATCGCCCTGACGGACGAGGGTCCTGCCCGACCGGACGATCGTGAGGGGGAGTGGTTCGACGACGGCCATCGACGGTTGGCCCACCCGCACCACCCCGGCGGCACGGTAGCGAGCGGCACCGACATCGGACGGGATAGGCTGAACCGTTCGCTCGCAACGCCGCGCCGCACCACCGCGGCCAGGAGGAGGGATCGCCGTGGCAAGCCAGAAGCTCGAGACCGTCCTCGCGTACGTGCCGATGTTCCACGAGCTGTCGAAACGAGAGATCCGCAAGATCGCGGCCCTGTGCGACGTCGCCGACTACATGGCCGGCGCCTCGATCGTGAAGCAGGGCGAACCGGGCGACGCGTTCTACGTGGTCCTGAAGGGACAGGCGAAGGTCTCCACGAACGGCCGCTTCATCGGCCGGATGATCCCCGGGGACCATTTCGGAGAGATCGCGGTCCTCGACGGTGGGGAGCGGACCGCGACCGTGACCTCCGAGACGCCGATGACCCTCGTGATCTTGCGCCGGAAGGATCTCCTGAAGGCCCTGCGCTCCGATCCGAACCTCTCGCTGCAGCTGATGACCGAGCTGGCGAAGATGATCCGCCGGGTGAGCAAGAGCACCACCCAGTAACGATGCGGGTCGAGTTCGCTTCCCCGGAGGACGAGCAGAAGGCGACGGTCGCCACCGCCGAGTGGCACGACGGTGCGGTCACGATCTGGTCCGAGGACGAGCAGATCCGGACGAAGCTTGCCCACGCCTTCCGGCGGACCCCGGTGGTCACGAACGATCCCTCGTACCGCCGGTTGGGAACGTCGGGGCCGGTGATGCTCCAGCCCGGGGACCTCCCGTGGTTCCGTTCGGTGGCGAGGGGCCGCGCCGAGGCAGAGACGGGTCTCACGGCCAGGTTCGTGCCCGGCGGGCCGGTCGGCGGGTTCGATCCGGCCGCCGGGTACCTCCCGTTCGACGAGCAGGTCGAGCGGCTTGACGCGCGGGCCGGTCGCTAGCCGTTGGCGGCGAGCCAGGCGCGGCCCGCGTCGCAGAACCCCTTGAAGTCGCAGTGCGTGCACCACGCGCCGGGGATGGGGTCGAACACGCCGGCGCCGATCGCCTCCAGCGAAGCCTCGACGCGAGCGCGAACCTCGGCGGGTTCGCCCATCGGCTGCGACACGATCTCGTCTTTCGCGAGGTAGCAGTAGCTGAGCGTCACGGCTTCGGGGGCCTTGCCCCAGATCTCGACACACGCAAGCCCGTAGAGCTCCAGCTGCATCGGCGCGGCGATCCCGGCCCCCGTCTTCCAGTCCACGACCTCCCAGGCTCCCGCGGGATCCCCGTAGATCGCGTCGATCCGTCCGCTCACGGTAAAGGCTCCGACGCGCAACAGGAACGCCCGCTCGGCGAACAACGGCACGACGCCGGCGAACCGTGATGCCAGGAACGACTGCCGGAGCCGTTCCACCCGGCCCGGGTCGCCCGCCAGCTCCTCGTGCGTCAGGTCGATCGCGTCGTCGGTCTCGAGCAGTTGGCCCTGCCCGGACGCGCGCCGCTCGATCCACCGGTGGATCTCCGTGCCGATCCGGGCCGCCGGCCCGCTGAAGCGCGGGAGCGGGCGCACGCTGGTCCAGTAGAAGCGCTTCGGGCACGTGGCGTAGTCGACGACGCCTCCGACGCTGACCGTGGTAGGCGGACGCTCGCCGCCCGGCCGCGCATCGAGGGCTTCGCGGTCGCGGAGGTGGGCGGCGAGCGCCCGCCGTTCGGCGGCGAGTCCTTCGAAGGCCGCCCGGTCGGCCGAGGGGAGGGCCTCCACGAGCGAGGATTGGATCCCGTCGATCGCCGCCGCCCGCCATCCGCCGGTGAACAGCGTGTCGGATTCGTCCGGCCGCGCCGGACCCGGCCACGGCCGGACGAAGCCCTCGCGCAACCCGAGCATCGGGTTCTCCGTGCCCGGCTCCTCGGGTCCGTGCTCGACCGACGCCGAGCCGGTGGACGCCCCCCAGGCCATCAACTCATCGAGGAACAGCGACGGCTTCTTCGGCATGTTGTTGTCGCCGTACCAGAACGCGCCGCTCACGTTGAGCGTTCGTCGCGCACGGGTGAGCGCGACGTAGGCGGTCCGACGCTCCTCGACGATCTCCTGCGCGGCGAGCGCGGCCTTGAACCGGCTCACGTTGCCGTCGAACGACGGCAGGACCTTCGCGTCCCCCCGCAGCTCGAAGTCGAGGGACTTGCCGCGCTCCGCCGGGTTCTGCGGGATCGTCGGGTTGGGCAGGTTGCCGTGGGCGACACCGGGGACGAAGACGTGATCGAACTCGAGCCCCTTCGCGACGTGGATCGTCATCACCTTGACGGAGTCCTCATCCGACGGCTGGACCGGCGCCCAGTCCTGCTTGTCGAGCTCCTCGACGGCATCGACGTAGTCCAGGAACGCCCGGAGCGTGAGCTCGCCCTCAACGGGCTCGAACGCGTGGACCTCGTCGAGGAACGCGGCGAGGTTCCGCCGGGCCCCAAGCGCGCGGGGCCGATCGAGGTCCGCGTCGAGCTCGTCGAGGATCCCGATCCGCCGGATCACCTCGCCCAGGAACTCCCCGACCGGCTTGCGGGCTTCCTGCCGCAGGACGCGCAGCTCGTCGCGGAACGTGGTGAGCCTCGTCCGAGCCTCGTCGGAGAGGTCCTCCACCTCGTCCAGCCGCTCGAGCGCTTCGGCGAACAGGAACGGCTCCGCCTCGGCGTCGTCCTCGGTCATGTACTCGAGCATCAGCTTCGACTCCCGCGTCGCCAGGCGGGCGACGAGGGCGAGGTCCTTGAACCCGACCCGGTACCGCGGGCCGAGCAGGATGCGCGCGAGCGCCACTGAGGCCTTCGGGTCGTGGACCGCTCGCGCGTACGCGAGCACCTCCACCACCTCGGGCTGCTTCAGGAGCCCCGCGAGCCCGACGATCTCGACCGGCACGTCGTGCTCGTCGAACGCCCGCTGCAGCAGTCCGAACAGGCGTGAGCTCCGGCACAGGACCGCGACGCCG
>DATAEV010000101.1:0-5021 GCA_036257875.1 Actinomycetota bacterium
GAGGCGTCCGTCGGCACCGGCCAGGCGCACGTGTGGTTCGAGCGGCCCGGCGACGGATGGACCGGGAAGGGCGCGGCGCCCTGAGCCGCCGATCGAGGCCCGCGGGAGAGGGGATTCGGAGATGGCAGAACAGGAAGGGTCCGGTTACGAACGGTTAGGCGGCAAGCGGCTGACGCTGGTCGACGTCCTGGCGCAGTCCGTGGGCTTCATGGGACCCGTGTTCAGCACCGCGTTCATCATCCCCCTGATCATCGGGGTGAACGCCGCTGCGCGCGGGGCAGGAACCTCGGCGCCCCTTGCGGTGATCATCGCGGCGATCGGCGTGTTCGCTCTCGGGTGGATCGTCGCGCAGTACGCCAAGCGGATCCACGCCGCGGGGTCGCTGTACGACTACGTGTCCAACGGCTTGGGCCGGACGCTCGGCGCGGCCGCGGGATGGCTCTACTACGGCGGCACGATCATCTTGACCGTCGGCCTCGGCGTGCTGCTCGGCGGATACGTGCACGACAACCTGCTCCCGGCGTACGAGGTCGGACCGTGGTTCTCGGTCTGGATCTGGGACGCGATCCTCACCGCCCTCCTGTTCGTTGTCCTGTACTTCGGCGTTCGGATCTCGACGCGGGTGCAGCTCACGCTCGCGCTCATCTCGATCGCCGTCGTGCTGATCTTCTTCATCACGGTGATCAGTCAACTGGGCAGTGGGAACGATCTCGGGAAGGCGCTGGATCCGACGCCGACCCCCGGCGGCTTCAGTGGGGTCCTCTTCGGCGTTCTCTACGGGGTCCTCATCTTCGTCGGGTTCGAGACGGCGGCGAACCTCGCGGAAGAGACGAAGGAACCGAAGCGCACGATCCCGAAGGCCGTCCTCGGCGCTGTGGTCATCGTGTCGATCTTCTACGTGATCGGCTCCTACGTGGAGGTGGCCGGGTTCGGGTTCGACCTCAACGTGATCACGAGTCCAGAGGTCGCCGGGGCACCCCTGTTCGCGCTGGGTGCTCCGGGCACGACGTACGGTTCCGAGTTCTGGCTCAAGATCCTCTTGCTGGTGGTGTTTCTCGACATGCTCGCCGTGTACGTGGGGGCGGCGGTCGCGTCGACACGCGGGGTGTTCGCCATGGCGCGCGACCGGAGGTTCCCCGCCATGATGGCTTCCGTCTCGAAGCGCCATGGCACGCCTGTGGCGGCGATCGTGTTGCTGATCGTGGTCCAGGTGGTCGTGATCGTGGTCGCGGAGGCGAACGACACGCTCCTCGCGTTGCCCGAGCTCCCGCACTACTTCTCGGTCTTCGTTTGGTGCGCCACGTTCGGTGGCTTCGCCTTGATCGTGGTGTATCTGCTGATGTCCGTCGGTGCGCTCCGCGGCCTGTCCGACCACCCAAACCAAGCGGGCCTATGGATCTCGGCGCTCGTCGGCATCGTCATCACCGGCGCAGCGATCTTCGGTTCGTTCTACAAGGTCACGAGTCCGACGTTGCTCGCACCGTGGGCCGCATTGATCTGGGGTGCGATCGGCCTCCTCTACATGTTCGCGGTCAAGGGACGGGAGCCGGCGCGGGTTGCGCTCCCCGAGCTCCGGACCCACCAGGAGTAGCTGACCGGATGAGGACGAGGGTCGGGTTCCGACAGCCCGATCCTCGTCCCTGAGGTCCCATGACGCCTCCGAAGCTGATCCTGATCCTCAGCGAGAACTGGACCCTCGTGCCACCGAACGACCTGCGGTCGCTCGTACGGATGGCCTGGGACGCGGAGGACGCGGGGTTCGACGCGGTGATGGTGAGCGAGCACGTCGTGCTCGGGTCGAGCTCCGCCAAGGCCGGCCAGCCCGAGAACCCTCGGGACTATGCGCTGCCGGAGAACCAGGACCCGCGGACACCGTGGCCGAGCTCCCTCCTGCTGCTGGCCGCGGTCGCAGCCGCGACCGAGCGCATCCGCCTGGTCGCCGGCGCCGTGATCCCACCGCTTCGTCATCCGCTGCTCCTGGCGAAGGAGCTCGCGACGCTCGACCTGCTCTCCGAAGGCCGTCTCGTCGTGCAGCCGACGGTCAGCTGGCATCGCGACGAATACGAGGCGCTGGGCGTCCCGTACCGGGAGCGCGGCGAGCGGCTCGACGAGCACCTGGCCGCGTGGCGGAGCGTCTGGGCGATGAGCCCGGCATCCTTCCAGGGCCGACATTACCGGTTCGCCGATGTCTTCCTCGAACCGAAGCCCTTCCGCTCCGGGGGGCCGCCGCTCTGGTTCGGAGGGGCGCGCCTGCACGACCGCCTGCTCGACCGGCTCGTGGCCTACGGGAGCGGATTCAACCCCCTCGGACGCCCGACCTCGGACGAACTCGCTCGCGTGCGCGCGGCGGTGGCGGAGGCCGGGCGCAGCATCGACGATCTCGAGATGGTGGGCGGAACGAGGGGCGTGTTCCGCGACGCCGGCGGCGTGGCCGATCTGGGGGAAGCCCTGGAAGGGGTCACCGCGCAGCTCGAAGCGGGCTTCACCTCGATCTGCATCAAGCCATCGCAGTTCACCGACGATCCGGCGGCGGTCGGTGCGCTGTGCCGGGATATCGTCGCGCGCGTCTCGGCACTGACGGCCTAACGGTTGCGCTCAGCCGCCCGGGTCGTCGAACGCGAGGCTCCCCACATCGACCGCCATCTGGCCGCCATCGGCGACCAGCATGGCGCCGTTGACGATCGAGGCATCGTCGCTCGCGAGGAACAGACAGCAGGCGGCGATCTCCTCCGCGGTCGCCGGCCGTCGAGCCGGCACGTGGGCGGTCGCGAGCAGGTACGCGGCCTCGCGCGTGATGCCGCGCTCCACGGCCAGGTCGTCCATCGACCCGTCGCCGAGCGGGGTGACGACCCAGCCGGGGCACACGGTGTTCGTTCGAACCCCGTGGGGCCCGTAGTCCACCACGAGCGACCGCATCAGGCCGAGGAGCGCCGTCTTGGAGGTGACGTAGGCGACGGAGGCGGCGGAGCTCACCAGGCCTGAGACGCTGGACACCAGCACGATCGCTCCGTTCCCGTGCTCCTGCAACGATGGCAGTGCCGCTCGAACGAGCAGCAGCGGTGCCGTGACGTTCACATCGAGGGTCCGTTGCCAGGACTCGTCGGAGAGGTCGCCGGCGGCACCGCCGAGCGCGATCGCCGCGTTCGCGATCACGACGTCGATCCGGCCGAACGAGTCGAGCGTCGTCCGGACGAGCTGCGAGACGTCGGCGGGTTCGGCGGCGTCGCCGGGGACGGCGACGCCGCCGATCTCGTCCGCGACCGACCGGACCGGCTCCTCGCGGCGCCCGCTGACGACGACCCGGGCTCCCTCCTGCGCGAACCGCCGCGCAGTGGCGGCACCGATCCCGGTGCCGCCACCGCTCACGATCGCGACCTTCCCCTCGAGTCGCACGCGTGGTCCTTCCGAACCGCCGTCAGTGGAACGGCAGGTAGTAGCCGATCTCCCAAGGCGTCACGTCCGTGGTCGCGGGGTCGGCGCCCGAGGCCAGGTACCGCTCCCACTCGGCGCGTTTGAGGATCGTGAACGCCTCGACGAGCTCGCGGCCCACAGCGTCGACCAGCTCGTCGTCCTTCGCGAGCGCGTCGAGCGCCGCATCCAGGTTGGGGGGGATCCGCACGTCCGTGTTGGGCGGGGCCCCCGCTTCCTGCGCGGGAGGCAGCTCCACCTCGTTCTGGACGCCCAGCCGGGCCGCGTGCAGCACCGCAGCCGCCGCGAGGTACGGGTTCGCGGCCGCATCCGACGTCCGCTGTTCGAGCCGGGTCCCCGCGCCCCGCGCGGGGGGCACGCGCACCGTGACCGAGCGGTCGTCGTGGCCCCAGTTCGCCCAGTAGCCGTTCAGCATGTCGGGCTGCAGACGCTTGTACGCGTTCACGTGCGGAGCGAGGATCGCGGCCATGCCCTCGTGGTGGAGCAAGAGCCCGGCGATGCATCTCCGAGCGAGGTCGGAGAGGCCTTGGGGATCGTTCGGATCGTGGAACGCGTTCGACCCGTCGGCTCGACGGAAGGACAGGTTGATGTGGAGTCCGCTGCCACCGCGGTCGCCGAGCGGCCTGCCGAGGAACGTCGCGAGCTTCCCGTGCCGCTCGCAGATCTCGCGGACGAGCAACTTGAACAAGAAGGCTTCATCGGCCGCCGGGATCGCGTCGTCGTATCGGATGTTGACTTCGTAGGCGGCGTTGTCGTACTCGCTGCACCAGCTCTCGACCGGGAAGCCGCACGCGAGCGCGGCGTTCACGACGTCGTCGATCGTCCCCGACGGGTCCACCGCCATCCCCGTCCCGTACACCCGGTGCCCGGGGATCGACACCGGCTGCCAGCTGCCATCGTCACCCGGCTCCAGCAGGTAGAACTCGAGCTCGAAGGCGACCTGCGGCTCGAGCCCCATGTCCTCCCAGGCTCGGCACGCCTCGCGGAGGGCGTTGCGGGTGTCCCAGGGCGCCGGCTGGCCATGGAGCTCGACGTCCGCGAGCCCGATCACGGTGTTCGCTTCCCATCCCGGTCGCAGCGACTCGCGATCGAGCATCGCCTCGACGTCGTGCAGACCGACGTCGAACTGGGTCCGCGGGATCGCGAGGATCTCCTTGTCGTGCGTGAGCGGATAGACGCCGATGCAGAACGCCGCCATCCCCGTCGAGCCCCAATCTCCGAAGAGGTACTTCCCCCGCTCGAGACCGTGGATGTCCGGGTAGAGGAGTCGCAGGCGCTTCCCGTCCGTGTCCATCGACCGCTCCTTCGCCCCGTCGCGCGGTTGCGCGCGGCGATGATTCGGCCCCAAAATACCTCAGCCGCGCGACCGTTGGGAGGGATCCGTGAGCCTCGGCGAGACCGTGACGCTGGAGCAACTGGAGACCGACCCGTATCCGGTGTACGCACGGCTCCGGGACGATGAGCCCGTCAGCTGGGTGCCCGCCGTGCAACTGTGGCTGGTGACCCGGTACGACGACGTCCGTGGCGTGGATCTGTCGCCGGACGTGTTCACGGGCGCGACGACGCCGTCGACCCTCAATCGCACGATGGGC
>DATAEV010000274.1:0-11004 GCA_036257875.1 Actinomycetota bacterium
GGTCGCGGCTGCGGACGGCCGGAACGTCTGGCTCGTCGGCGGGGGCGAGCTGGTCGGGCGGTTCGCCGACCAGGGACTGCTCGATGAGATCCTGCTCGGCGTCGCGCCGGTGATGCTCGGTGCCGGCGCCCCGCTCCTCCCGCGACGCCTCGGACCCGCTGGACTGACGCTCGAGGAGGTCGACTATGACGATCGCTTCGTCTTCCTGACGTACGCCGTGATGGCCGGCGGCGGTTGAGCCCGGCCGATCGGCTCGGACTACGCTTCGACGCGTATGACCGTCTGTCCGGCATGCGGAGCCGACAACCGAGAAGGTGCGAGGTTCTGTGACGCCTGCGGCTCCTCCTTGGAGGCGCCGGAGCCGGGTGGCTCCCGACGGACCGTGACCGTGCTGTTCTCGGACATCACGGGGTCCACGGAGCTGAGTCATCGCCTCGATCCGGAGCTGTTCTCCGAGATCCTCGGGCGGTACTTCGATTCGGTGCGGACCGTGATCGAGCGGCACGGCGGCACCGTGGAGAAATTCATCGGGGATGCGGTGATGGCCGTCTTCGGCGTCCCCCATATCCACGAGGACGACGCGTTGCGAGCGGTCCGAGCCGCGGGCGAGATCGCCGACGCGCTCTCAGCCCTGAACGACGAGCTGGCGGGCATGCAGGGCGTTCGCATCCAGACCCGGACCGGGGTCAACACGGGCGAGGTGATGGTGGGGGACCCCTCGACCGGGGACACCCTCGTCACCGGTGTGGCCGCGAACGTGGCAGCTCGGCTGGAGCAGGTCGCGCAACCCGGCGACGTGCTGATCGGCCCCGAGACGCATCGACTGGTGCGTGACGCGGTCCTCGCCGAACCGCTCGAGCCGTTGACGTTGAAGGGCGTGCCGGAACCGGTCATCGCCTTTCGCGTGAGGAAGGTCGATCCGGGTGCGACCGGCTTCGCTCGTCGGCTCGATGCTCCGATGGTCGGTCGCGGGCGCGAGCTCGCGCTGCTCCGCGACGCGTTCGACCGCGCGATCTCCGACGATGCGTGCCAGCTCTTCACGGTCCTCGGGATCGGCGGCGTCGGGAAGTCTCGCTTGCTCTCCGCCTTCCTCGACGGGCTGCCGGAAGGCGTCATGGCGCTCCGGGGTCGATGCCTGCCCTACGGAGACGGGATCTCGTTCTGGCCCGTGATCGAGGCCGTCGGGCAGGCGGCAGGGCTCACGGGTGGGGAGCGATCCGATGAAGCGTTGGCGAAGATCTCGGCGCTGATCTCGGACGATGAACATGCCGACCGGATCGCGCGGCAGCTCGCACAGATCCTGGGGCTGGCCGGCGGGGAGGCCGCGCCGGAGGAGACGCTCTGGGCGATCCGTCGGTTCCTGGAGGGCGTCGCCCGGCGTCAGCCCGTCGCGTTCGTGATCGACGACGTCCAAAGGGCCGAGCCCACGATGCTCGATCTGATCGAATACCTCGCAGACTGGGTCGTCGATACGCCTCTCTTGATCGCCTGCATGGCGCGGCCCGAGCTCCTCGAGGCGCGGCCGGCGTGGGGCGGGGGGAAGCTCAACGCGACGTCGATCAACCTGGAACCGCTCTCGGTGTCGGAGTGCGGCACGTTGGTCTCGAACCTGCTGGCGATCGACACCGTCGACCCCATCGTGCGCGAGCGGGTCGCGGCTGCCGCCGAAGGGCATCCGTTGTTCGCGGAAGAGATGCTCGCGATGCTCGTCGACGACGGACGGGTCGTCCGCGAGGGTTCCGAGTGGGTGGCGGTGGGCGATCTCCGCGACCTGTCGGTCCCGCCCACGACGTCCGCCCTCCTCGCGGCTCGGATCGATCGCCTCGGACGGGGTGAACGCGCGACGCTCGAGCGCGCGTCGGTGATGGGTCAGGTCTTCTACCGGGAAGCGCTCGACGAGCTCGCGGAGGAGGACGTCTCCGCCGACGTTGCGTCCCTCGTTCGCAAACAGTTCGTCCGACCAGAACGATCCGATGTCCCAGGTATGGACGCGATGGCGTTCCGACACCTGATGATCCGGGATGCGGCGTACGAGGGGATGCCGAAGTCACTGCGCGGGGAGCTCCATGAGCGGTTCTCGGATTGGCTCGAGGCGCGGGCGTCCGAGCAGGAGGAGTTGATCGGCTATCACCTCGAGCAAGCGCAGTCGTACCTCGTCGAGGTCGGCGGCGACGCCGAGCACAGGCAGGGGCTCGCCCAACGGGCGGCCGGGCACCTTCGTGCTGCCGGGCGGCGCGCGTACGAGCGGAACGACGTGCCGGCGAGCGTCGGTCTGTTGTCACGCGCCTCGACCCTGATGTCGGCCGATGACCCTGAGACCGCCAGGACGCTCATCGACTTCGGCATCGCCGTGACGGAGGCCGGGGAGCTCGATCGGGGCGTCGATGCGCTGGAGCGGGCCATCTCGATCGCTGAGGCGGCTGGGGACGAACTGCTATCGGCGCGCGCGGGCATCGTCCGCATCCACCTGTCGTTCTGGGGCAAGGGCATGGGGATCGGTTGGCAAGACCTCACCGAACAGGTCCGGTCGACGCTCCCGGTCTTCGAAGCCGCCGGTGACGATCTGGGGGCGGGATGGGCCTGGTGCGTCCTCGGCTCGCTGAGTTGGGGTCGTTCCCGAGCTGCGGAAACCGAGACCGCGTGGCGCCGAGCGGTCGACCTCTTCCGCCGAGCGGGCGACCGACACATGATGGGTGAGTACCTGTCCTGGCTCGCTTCGCCCGCCACTTGGGGAACGATGTCGGCTCCCGACGGACTGCGCGAGCTCGATCGGTTGCTGCTCGAGGCGAAAGGGTCGTTGGCCGTCGAGGCCGAGATCACCTCCGACCGGTCGACGCTTCTGTGGATGGTCGGCGAGTTCGACGAAGCCCGTCGGGTCGCGAATGAGGGGCACCAGAAGCGGTTGGAGCTGGGACGCCGCGTCGCGGATGCGCACGCGTCGCAGAACCTCGGGTGGCTCGAATTGATGGCGGGCAACGCGGCCGAGGCGGAACGGGTCCTGGGGAACGGCGCACGCGACCTGCACGAGCTCGGTTCGGAACAGGCGGGTCGGATCCTCTCGAGCATGCATGCCCATGCTCTCTACGCACTTGGCCGGTACGACGAGGCCGGCCGAGCGGCGGCCGACGGCTGGGATCCACAGGCCCAGGACTTCGCGAGCAACGCGATCTGCGCTTCGGCACGGGCCATGGTGGCCGCGCGACGAGGAGCGTTCGAAGACGCCGAGAAGATGTCTCGCCACGCGATCGCGATGATCGATCAGGGCGATTTCATCAACGATCAAGCCGACGCGCGGATGGCGCTCGCCGAGGTGCTGCAGCTAGCCGGCCGCGCTCCGGAAGCCGCCGAGGTGGTGCAGGAAGCGCTCGATCGGTACCGGACGAAGGGGAACGTGACCCAATCGGCGATCGCCGAGGTCCGGCTCGCCGAGCTTCGGACGTGAGGCGTCGGGTCGTGTCGTCAGCCCACGCGATGCCCGGGGATGCTTACCCCACCCAGGAATCTCGCGCTAGCAGGGCTCCCTCTCCGGCTGTGACCAGGGCAGAATCACGTCGGTGAACTCCTCGGCGGTTCGTCGTACGGCGGTGGTCGTGGGTGTCGTTTCCACCGCGCTCATGGTCGGTGGTGTCGTCCTGCTGTTCGTCGACCGGAACGCGAGCCTTTCCTCGTTCGCTCAATCGTGGAAGCTGTCCACGGTCCTGGACGCGGTGGTGAACCTCGGAACGCCCGCCCTGGGCGTGTTGCTGGTCCTCCGGAGACCAGAGAACCGGATCGGGTGGTTGTTCCTCCTCGTCGGACTCGTCCTGGGGATCGGCCAGTTCGCCGGCGCCTACGCCGCGCACGCTCTTCTCGTCGACCCTGGATCGCTCCCGGGCGGGAACCTGGCCGGCTGGATCTCGAACGTGCTCTGGCCGCTCCCGTTCAGCGCTTTGGTGCTCCTGTTCCTCTGGTTCCCGACCGGTCGGGTCCCCTCGCCGAGGTGGCGGCCGGTGGAGATCTTCACGGTAGCCCTGTTCGGCATGCTCGAAGTCATCGCGCTGATCGCCTCGACGGCGTCGTGGAACGATCCATTCACCAACGGCGACACGGGCGGGCCCGTGAACACGATCTTGGTCGTCCTCTTCATCGTCGCGATCGTGGCGGTACCGCTCACGATCCTCACGTCCTTCGCATCCACCGTGGTCCGGTTCAAGGGGTCGACGGGCGACGAGCGGCTCCAGCTGAAGTGGTTCGCGACCGCAGCGGGGCTGACAGCCATCACGTTCGCGATCAGCGTGCCCTTCGGCGGCGACTCACCCGTGTTCTCCGTCCTCACGGATGTCGGTTTGGCCTTCCTCTACGTGGCGATCGCGCGGGCGATCCTCAAGTACCGCCTCTACGAGATCGACGTCGTGATCGGCAAGACGGTGGTGTTCGCGACGCTCGTCGCGTTCATCACCATCGTCTACATCGGCCTGGTGGTCGGCATCGGGGCGCTCGTGGGGAACGAACGCAGCCCGCTGCTGTCCGCCCTCGCCGCGGCCCTCGTCGCGATCGCGTTCCAACCGGTCCGCCTGCGGGCGCGACGATTCGCGAACCGCCTCGTCTACGGCAAGCGCGCGACGCCGTACGAGGTCCTCACCGACTTCACTGCGCGCGCATCCGAGACCTACTCGACCGAGGACGTCTTGCCGCGCATGGCGCGGATCCTCGCCGACGGGGTCGGCGCCACCCAGGCGCGGGTGTGGCTCCGCGTCGGGTCGGAGCTCCGGCCCGCGGCCTCGTGGCCGACGAACGGGGCGCTCGAGCCCGTGCCGATCGCGGATGCCGAACGGTTCACGTTCCCCGACCGGGAGCGCGCGTTCCCCGTGCGATATGCCGGCGAGCTGCTGGGCGCGATCTCGGTCATCACCCCGCCGGCCGAGCCGCTCCCGGCCGACCGCGAGCAGCTCCTGAGCGACGTCGCCGCACAAGCCGCGCTGGTGCTCCGCAACGTCCGGCTGATCGAGGAGCTCCGCGAGTCGCGCCGCCGGATCGTCACCGCCCAGGATGAGCGCGCGAAGACACTGGAGCGGAACCTCCACGACGGCGCGCAGCAACAGCTCGTCGCGCTCGCGGTGAAGCAGCGCCTGGCCGAAACGCTTGTCGACCGGGACCCGGAGAAGGCGAAGGCGATGCTCGCCGACATCCAGACCGAGACGCAGGAGGCGCTCGAGACACTCCGCGACCTGGCGCGCGGCATCTATCCGCCGCTCCTCGCGGACAAGGGGCTCGCCGCCGCGCTCGACGCGCAGGCGCGCAAGGCGACCGTGCCGGTGCAAGTAGCGGCCCACGGTGTCGGCCGCTACCCGCAGGAGCTGGAAGCGGTCGCCTACTTCTGTTGTCTGGAGGCGCTGCAGAACGTGGCGAAGTACGCCAACGCGAGCCGCGCCGTCGTCCGTCTCTCGGAGGACGGCGGCCGCCTGCTGTTCGAGGTCGAGGACGACGGTTCTGGTTTCGATCCGAACGCGAAGCGACACGGCACGGGCCTGCAGGGGATGGCCGACCGTCTTGACGCGGTGCGCGGCTCCCTGGAAGTTCGGAGCGCGCCCGGACGGGGGACCAGGGTGGTCGGCCGCGTCCCGATCCCCACATGAGATCGCCCGCCCCTCGGGAGGGCGGGCGATCTGGACCCGACGCCTGGAAGAGGTTCAGTTCGGCAGCGGGTGGAACCGGGCCGGTCCGCCGCCGACCTGGATCGTTGTGGTCTTCGCCGGACCGTTGTACGTGGTGGATCCGCCGGCGGGGCTCGATCCGCCGGCGTTCGCGACGATGAGCGCGACCGCCAAGGCGACCGCCACCAGCGCCGCGATAATCGCGTAGCGCCACGACCCGAAGCTCCGTCCCATCTGAACCGGGATCGCCTGGCTGCTCATCTCGATCCTCCTTCCGATCGTTCGCTGTTCGATGGGTCAACCGTACGGCCGAGGCGGGATCGCGTCGGTGTCGTCCGTCACCGACCGACGATGATCCTCCGCACGGGCGGATCGTGACGCGCGAACGTGTCGGAGTGGTGTCGTAGGGTGGTCTCAGCGCTCGGCCGCGCCGCGGCCGGCCCGACCAAGAGGAGGGCGCCATGGGCAACCCGATCACGTGGTTCGAGATGATCGGTCCGGATCCCGAGAAGAAGGCAGCGTTCTACGCGGAGCTGTTCGGTTGGCACACCGACTCGATGGAGGGTGGGTACATAACCATCGATACGCACGCCGGCCGCGGGATGAACGGAGGCGTCACCGCGCCGCAGCCTCAGGCGCCGGGGACCGTGCGCTCGGTCTTCTACGCCGAGGCCCCGGACATCCAGGCGAAGCTGGATGAAGCCGGATCCCTCGGCGCGCGGACCTTGATGCCGGTCACCGTGATGCCCGACATCGTCACGTTCGCCCTCTTCGCCGACCCGTGGGGCAACCACATCGGCCTGATGCAGGGTGACGGCAGCGGGTCACCGGTCTCGGCCGGCGACAACCCGCCCATCGACTGGGTCGAGATCGGCTGCGCGGAGCCGAAGAAGGCGTGGGACTTCTACGGGGAGCTCTTCGGGTGGACGATCGAAGGCGACATGGCGGATGAGGATGGAGGGCCCATCCACGGTTCGTTCGACACCGGCGGATCGGTCGGGGCGCGTGGCGGCATCGGTAGCTCGCCCGACGGCGAGGCCCGCGTCGACATCTACGCAGCGGTCGACGACCTGGCGAAGTACCTAGAGCGAGCCGGGGGTATCGGCGGGACGGTCGTGATGCCGGCGATGAAGGTGGACGAGGAGACGGAGATCGCCATGTTCAACGATCCGCAAGGAGGGACGTTCGGCCTCTACGGCCCGACGCACTGACCGACGGGCCGCCCTGGCCACCACGGGGCGTCGCACGCATGATGAGCGCTCCCGGCCGACCACGATCTGAGGTGTCGATGTCAGAGCGGGCACGAGCTTCCCTCTCTACGTACCAGCGATCGGGCACGTGCACGGCTCGTTCGAGATGGGCGCGTCCGCCCGCGGGCGCGACGCGATGACGTTCCTCGGCTGGAAGGCGGAGGCGCTCGAGTTCTTCGAGGGATTGGAGGCGGACAACTCCAAGGCGTACTGGCAGGCTCACAGGGACGATTACGACGAGCTGGTCCGTGCGCCGATGGAGGAGCTGCTTGCCGAGCTTGCGCCCGGATGGGGTGAGGGGAGGATCTTCCGGCCGTATCGGGACGTTCGGTTCAGTCGCGACAAGTCCCCGTACAAGACGAACATAGCGGCGACGATCGGCGAGGGCTATGTGCAGCTGAGTGCCGAGGGGCTGGGCGCGGGTAGCGGCATGTGGGAGATGTCACCGGACCAGCTCGAGCGCTACCGGCAAGCCGTCGCCGCCGACCGCACGGGACGCGAGCTCGCGAGCCGCGTGACGAAAGCGCGCGCGACCGGCCTGGACGTCACGGGGCACGGGGAGCTCAAGACTGCGCCGAAGGGCTTCCCGAAGGACCATCCGCGGATCGAACTCCTCCGGTACAAGGGCCTCATCGCGTGGCAAGAGTGGCCAGCCGGCCCATGGCTGGGCACCAAGCGTGCGAAGGACCGGCTCGTCGAGTTCCTGAAGAGCTCCAAGCCGATCACCAATTGGCTGCGGACCAACGTCGGACCTTCTAACCTTCCCGAAGGGACGCGCTCTTGATCGACGTGCGGAGATCGGATCTCTTGACGGTCAGGTGGGCCCTACGCAGCGGCAGTGGCTGACGGCGATGCAGTGCTACCCCTCGCCGAGCCGATCCAGGGCGTCGTACGCGGCGTACTTGTAGGTCTCGCTGAGCGATGGGTAGTTGAAGGCCATCTCGATGAAGGTCTCCACGGTCCCGTCGAGCATCATCACGGCGTGGCCGACGTGCACCAGCTCGGACGCGCGGTCCCCGACGCAATGGCACCCGATCAGCCGTCGCGTCCCGCGGTCGAAGACGAGCTTCGTCATGCCGTCACGGTCGCCGATGATCGCGCCCCGGGCGTTGTCCCGGAAGGACGCGCGACCGACGACGACGTCCATGCCTCGCGTGCGGGCGTCCTGCTCGGAGAGCCCCACGCTGCTCACCTCAGGGATCGTGTACACCCCATACGGCAGGTGGTCGGCGACATACGTGTCACGGACCAGCCCGAAGGCCTGCGAGACGGCCACGCGCGCCTGTTCCATCGATGCCGCGGCCAGTGCCGGCGCTCCGATCACGTCGCCCGCCGCATAGACCCCGGGCACCGTCGTTCGGAACGTGTGATCGACCACGACCCGGCCTCGCTCGTCCGTGGTGACCCCGAGCTCCTCCAAGCCGAGGTCTGCCGTGTTGCCCACCCGGCCCGCCGTGACGAGCACCTTCTCCGTTGCGATCGTGTCGCCCGACGGCAGCGCGGAGATGAGCTCCCCGCCGCGTCGCGTGACGGTCTCCGCGCGCGCACCCAGGTGGAACGTGACACCGAGATCGCGCATCCCCGCGGTCATGCGTTCCACGATCTCCGCGTCCAGGAACGGCAGGAGCGGCTCCCGTCGCTCGATGAGGTGGACGTCGGTGCCCAGCACGGCGAACATCGACGCGTACTCGCAGCCGATCACGCCACCACCGAGGACGGCGAGCGACGTGGGGACGTGATCGATCTCCAGGATGTCGTCGGAGTCGTGGACGTCGGGTTCCTCGAACGGGATCCCGGGTGGCCGGAACGGGCTCGACCCCGTCACGATCAGGATCACGTCGGTCGCGATCCGGCGCCGCTCGCCGCGTTCGTCGGTCACCTCGACGGTGCCCGCGTCGAGCAGCCGGGCGGAGCCGTGCACCAGCTCGATCCCGTGGCGCTCGAGGTTCTCGAGCATGCGATCGGTCTCCTGCTCGCGGACGGCGTTCTTCCGCTCGATCAGCTTCGCGATCTCCAACTGCGGGGCGATCTCGACCGAGACGCCGTACAGCTCTCGTTGCCGGTAGCCCGACAGGAACAACGCCGCCTCCCGGAGCGTCTTCGAGGGAAGCGTTCCCGTGTGGACGGTGGCCCCGCCCGGTTCCTTCCGGCGCTCGATGACCGCGACGCGCTTGCCGAAGTACGCGGCCCGCGCGGCTCCCTTCTCACCGGCCGCACCGCCACCGATCACGACGAGGTCGAAGCGCTCGGCCGGGGTCATACGGAGGGGGCCTCGTCGGTAGCCACGAGCGGGCCGCGATCGGGCGCGAGCGCGCCGACCCAGACTCCGAGCAGCACGAGCGGTGCCCCGAGCAGGAGCGACGCCGAGATGTGCTCGTCGAGCAGGATCGCCGACAGGGGGATCGACACGAGGGGGAAGAGCACCAGTTGGTAGGCCGCGGCCGAGGCGGACCACCTCTGCACGACGAACACGTAGAGCACGAACAACAACGGCGAGGTCACGATCATCACCGCGAGCGCCAGCCCGACGCCGACGGACGAGGGCGCGTCGAGCGACTCCCCGCTCACGATGGCGCCGAGGAGCAGCAGGACGGAGCCCACCGCCATCCCGACGGCGTTCACCGGGAGCGGTTCGGCATCGCGGATCCTTCGGACCGTGATCGCGGCCTGCGCCGTGGCCGCGGCCGCGCCGACCAGGGCGAGCACGGACAGGATCGGCAACGTCCCGGATGCGGGCTTCGCCGAGATCACCGCGATCCCGGCGATCGCGAGGATCGCGCCCACCAAGCCGCGGACCCGGAACGGTTCGAGGCGCTGGAGCACCGCCAGCAGCAGCGTGAGGAGCGGCACGGATCCGATGATCACCGAGGCGATGCCCGCAGGCACCCGTTGCGTGCCCCAGAAGAACAGTCCGAAACCGAGGGTGAAGGCGAAGACGCCGTAGAGCGCCGACACGACCAGCTCGCGACCGCGCGGCAATCGCGCGCGAAGGACCCTGACCGCGAGCAACGTGAGGACAGCGGCTCCCATGAATCGAAGGGCCGCGCCCCAAAGGGGATCCAGCTGTCGGGCCACCTTCACCACGAGGACGAGGTTCGTGCCGCCGAGCACCACCACCGCGAGGAACGCGATGAGGACACGTCGATCGCGCGGTGCGGTCATGTCGATCGCGGATAGTAGCCGCGCGCCGCTATTCGGGCTGCGTCGCTCCCACGGACCCGATCAGCGCGGCGAGGAGCGCGGTCCGAGGAACCACGCTCGAGCGCTGGATCCATTCGGCGGGGGAGTGATCGTCGCCGCCGACCGGTCCGAGCCCGTCCAGGGTAGGAACCCCCATCGCGGCCGTGGTGTTCGCGTCGGACGCGCCGCCGGTCGCCGCCTCCTCCAGCGCCAGCCCCAGATGGTCGGCCAGGGTCCGAGCGTGCGCGAACAACGCCGCGATCCCGTCGCTCCGCTCCATCGGGTTGTGCTCGCGGCTCAGCTCGAGCGTCGTGGTCACGTCGGGAACGACGGACCGGCCGGCGAGCCGGAGGAGCTCCTCCTCGCCGGCCTTCAACGAGGCTACGTCCGTCGACCGGATCTCGATCGTCAGGGTGGCGTGCTCCGGCACGACGTTCACGCGGGTGCCCCCCGCGCTCACGCCGACGTTGAAGGTGGTGCCGTCCCACCTCCCGTTGAGCGCGTGGACGGCGATCGTCGCGTGCGCGGCCTCGAGCACCGCGCTCCTGCCCTTCTGCGGCTCGACGCCCGAGTGAGCCGCGCGCCCGGCGAACTCCATCCGTGCGTTCGTGATGCCCTTGCGGGCGGTGACGACCGCGCCGCTCTCCCGCGCGGCCTCGAGGACGAACACCGCGTCCGCGTCGGCGGCACGCTCCATGATGAACGGCCGGGAAGCGGGCGAGCCGACCTCCTCGTCGGGGTTGAGGACGAAGATGACCCGACCGAAGGCCGTGCCCGTGGCCCGCAGGGCTTCGACGGCGAGGATCCCGGACACCAACCCGCCCTTCATGTCGCAGACCCCGGGACCGAGGATGCGGTCCCCGTCGAGCTTGAGCGGCCGGGCTGCGGCCGTCCCATCGGGGAAGACGGTGTCGGTATGACCGATCAGCACGGTCGTGCCC
>DATAEV010000107.1:0-7572 GCA_036257875.1 Actinomycetota bacterium
GGCCGGAGTTGGTGCGACCGGGCGCGTGCGGCCAGGTCCGCGATCGACCTGGCGACGCCGATCGTATTCATCCCGTCTGCGCCCTTGACCACCGGCACGATGAGTCCCGCGTCGTAGCTGACGGCGATCCCCATGTTCACGAACCGGTGACGAACGATGTTGTCGCCGTCCAAGCGTGCGTTGACGTCCGGGTACTCCAGCAACGCGTCGACGGTCGCCCGAACGACCATCGGGAGATAGGTGATCTTGACGCCGTAGCGGTCCTCGAACGTGGCCTTGATCCGCTCACGGAGCTTGACGAGGTGGTCGACGTTCACCTCCACCATGGTCCAAGCGCGCGCGGACGTCTGGGTTGAGGCGAGCATGTGCTCGGCGATCGCCCGCCGGATGTGGGTGACGGGAACGATCTCTTCGCCGATGCCCGCGCTCGGCGCGGGCATCGGCTGCCCCGGCGCCGTGGCCGGGGCGGTCGCGCCCGCGGTCGCGGGCGCGACCTGCCCACCCGATGCGATGACTCCCATCACGTCCGCCTTCGTGATCCTGCCGCCGCTCCCGGTCCCCGCGATCTGCGCGAGGTCCAGGTCGTGTTCCTTCGCCAGTCGGCGAACGAGCGGCGAGAGGATCTGCGAACGCGGCCCGCGATCGGGCACGGTCGCCACGGCCGCCGCCGCCGGAGCCGGAGCCGCCGGAGCCGGAGCCGCCGGAGCCACTGGAGCCGCTGGAGCCGCTGGCGCCGCTGGAGCCGCAGGAGCCGCAGGAGCCGCAGGAGCCGCAGGAGCCGCAGGAGCTGCTGGAGCCGCAGGAGGCGCGGCTGACGATCCCTCTGAGGAGGCGGCGCCCCCCGACGGCTCGGGAGCTGATTCGGTCGTGGGCGCCGCCCCGGAAGCGGGTGAGGCCGCAGCGTCACCGGAGGCCGCAGCGTCACCGGAGGCCGCAGCGCCCTCCTCGGAGATCTCCATCAGCGCCGTCCCGACCGGAACGGTCGCGCCTTCGTCGACCAGGATCTTGGTCACCGTGCCCGCCACGGGCGAGGGCACCTCGGTGTCGACCTTGTCCGTCGAGATCTCGAACAACGGCTCGTCCCGAGCGACCGCGTCCCCTTCCCGCTTGAGCCACTTCAGGATCGTGCCCTCGACGATCGTCTCGCCGAGCTGCGGCATCTGGATCGACGTCACATCGTCCTCCTCACCAGCCGGCCAAGCGGTCGACGGCCGCCTCGATGTCGGCGATCTGCGGCAGGAACGCGTCCTCAAGCGGTGGCGAGAACGGGACCGGCACGTTGGGCGGAGCGAGCCGCACGACCGGCGCGTCGAGGTGTTCGAAGGCCTTCTCGGCGATCACCGCCGCGACCTCCGTTCCGATCCCGAGGAACCGGTAGGACTCGTACAGGACGAGCGCCCGCGACGTTTTCTCGATCGAGCGCAGGATCGTATCTTCGTCCAGCGGATAGACGGTCCGGAGGTCGACGATCTCGGCCGAGATGCCCCGCTGGGCCAGGGCGTCCGCCGCCTCGAGCGCTTTGTGCACCATCGCGCCGTACGTGATGATCGACACGTCCGAACCCTCGCGCTTCACGGCGGCCGATCCGATCGGAACGAGGAGCTCGGGATCCTCGGAAACCTGTTCCTTGATCCGGCGATAGATCCACTTGTGTTCGAGGAAGAGGCTTGGGTTGTCGTCGCGGATCGCCGACTTGAGCAGGCCCTTCGCGTCGGACGGGAAGGCGGGGCACATGATCTTGATCCCGCCCGCGTACGCGTACCAGGGCTCGGGATTGATCGAATGGAAGCTCGACGCGCGCACCCCGCCGCCGCTCGGTCCGCGCAGGACGACCGGAAGCGGCACGCCGGCGCGGTAGTGGTAGCGGGAGAGCACGGTCGTGATCTCGTCGAAGCCGCTAGACATGAAGTCGGCGTACTGGAACTCCGCGACCGGACGGAGGCCCTCCATCGCGGCCCCGACCGACATGCCGACGATCGTCTCTTCCGCGATCGGGGTGTCCATCACCCGCTCAGGTCCGAAGCGATCGATGAATCCCTCCGTGACCTTGAAGGCGCCGCCGTAGACGCCGATGTCCTCGCCGAGCATGAACACGCGATCGTCGCGCTCCATCTCTTCCCAGAGCGCCTCCGCGATGGCGATCAGGTAGGTGGCTTGCCCGTCCTCGCCGCGCTTGCCGCGCGGCTCGGCGCCGTGGCCGGCCGCGCCGGCTTCGACCTGCTGCGTCGCCATCAGCTCGCCTCCGTGCCGCCGCCACGGCCCGGCTCCCCAACCCAGTAGCCGTCCTCGACCCACCAGCCCTTGGTCACGTCTCCGGGCTCGGGGAACGGTGACGCCAGCGCGTACTCGTGGCCCTCCTCGAACTCGCGCTCCACGCGCGCCTGGATCTCCGCGACGTCCTCGTCCGTGACGACGCCCTGATCCTTCAGGTACTGCTCGAAATTCTTCACGGGATCCTTGGAAAGCATGTAGTGCTCCAGCAGCTCCCGGGGCACGTACTTCGCCGGGTCGTGACCGGCATGTCCACGCCACCGGAGCGAGACGGCTTCGATCAAGGTGGGGCCGTCGCCTCGGCGGGCTCGCTCGACGGCCTCCCGGGCGACGCCGTAAACCTCGAGGACGTCCGTGCCGTCCACGCGGATCCCGGGGATCCCATAGGCGGCTCCGCGCTCGGCGATCGTCGGGACGGCGAACTCCTTCGCATTGGGGGTCGAGTACGCGAACTGGTTGTTGTTCACGACCCAGACGACGGGCAGACGGAACACTGCCGATGTGTTGAGGGCCTCGTGCCACCGGCCGTTCGACGTCGCGCCGTCGCCGCAGATCGCCATGGCGACGTGGCCGCTCCCGGCGCGCTGGTACGCGAGCGCGGCGCCGCACGCGACCGGATAGGCGATCGGGAGGTGGGACATCACGGCGTAGGTGCGGTGGCCGTACCAGTCGCCGATGTGGCTGTTGCCGTCCCGGCCTCGGAGGTACCCGTCGATCCTGCCCCAGAACTGCGCCATCACCCGGTTGAGATCGAGGCCCTTCGTCAGCTGGGCGGTGAGGTCACGGTGGGTGGGGAACAGGGAGTCCTCGGGTTCGAGGGCGTAGGCGACCCCGACGTGCGTGCCCTCTTGCCCGCGACCGGAGTAGATCGCCCCGGGCAGCCGGCCCTGGCGGTAGAGGGCCTCCATCCGCTCGTCGAAGTACCGCGCCAGCTTCAAGAAGTAGAGGATCTCCTTCAGCCGGTCGTCGGGGAGCGGTCGGCCGCTGGCGGCGGCGTCGGGTTCGACCTTGGTTGCCACGGTCCTCCTCATGCGGAATGCAGCGCCTTGCCGGCGAGCGCGAGCATCGCCTCGCCGAGGCCTTCGGACAGGGTCGGGTGCGGATGGATCAACGCCGCGACGTCCGCCGGCGATGCTTCCCAGGACGTGATCAGCATCGCCTCGGCGATCAGATCGGTGACGTGGGGCCCGATCATATGCACACCGAGCACCGGACCATCGCCCTCTTCGGCGATGACCTTGACGAACCCACCTTCTCCCACGATGTTCGCTTTGCCGATCGCGCGGAAGTCGAGCTTCTCCGTCACGAGCGGGCGGCCGGTCTCTCGTGCCTGCGCCTCCGTCAAGCCGACGCTCGCGATCTCGGGCGTGCAGTAGGTGACGCGGGGGATGTTCGCGTACTCGATCGGCGGCACGTTGATCCCGGCCAGGCGCTCGGCCGACGCGATCCCTTCGGTGAAGGCGACGTGCGCGAGCTGCAACGGCGTCGCAGCCACGTCCCCCACGGCCACGATCGCGGGCGCGGTCGTCCGCAGGAGATCATCCACCTGAACGTAGCCCCGATCGTTGAGCTCGACGCCGGCCTCCTCGAGCCCCAGTCCGTCGGTCACGGGCTCGCGCCCGATGGCGACGAGGCAGATGTCGGCCGTCACGCCGTGCGAAGCGCCTTCGGCTTCGTAGATGACTTGAACGGCCTCACCGGTATCGGTGACCTCCTTCACTGACGCGCCCGCGACCGCGGTGATGCCGCGTTTGCGGAACGCCCGCCCGATCTGGGAGGAGATCTCGTCATCCTCGAGCGGGGCCAACCGGGGGAGTGCCTCGACCACGGTGACCTCGGCTCCGAACGAGCGGTACAGGGACGCGAACTCCAAGCCGACGGCGCCGGCGCCGATCACGACGGCCGAATCGGGGATGCGGTCGTACCACAGGGCCTGGTCGCTGGTGATGATCCTGGGCGTGAGCTCGAGCCCGGGGAGCATCTTCGGACGGGACCCGCTGGCGATCACCACGGCCGCGGTCTCGAGCGCTCGGTCGCCCACCTTCACCATCTGGCCCGACCGGATCCGGGCGCTCCCGGAGACCACTTCGATCCCTCGAAGCTTCACGAGCCCGGTGAGCCCCTTCACGTTCTTGTCGACCATCGCATCCTCGAACGCGACGATCGCCGACCAGTCGGGCTCGCCAGCGGCTTTGATCCCCCAGTCGGACGCGCGGTCCACCGTGTCCATCACGGCAGCCGACTGGAGCAGGGCTTTCGTGGGGATGCATCCGCGGAGCAGGCAGGTGCCCCCCAGGCGTTCGCCCTGCTCGACCATGGCGACCCGCTTGCCCAGTTGCGCGGCACGCAGGGCGGTGGAATAGCCGCCGGTGCCAGCTCCGACTACGACGATGTCGAACGGGTCGCCCATGCGGAGAGCCAGTCTACCCGCGTTCCCACACCCGACTCGGACGCGGGCTCCGGTGCCCGCGCGTACGATGCGCCCGATGGAGGCCTCGTCCGAGCTCAAGCACTCGCCGCTGGAGAAGGAGCACGCCGCGCTGGGGGCGAAGCTCGGACCGTTCGGCGGCTGGCTGATGCCGATCGAGTACGCCGGCGCCCTCGCGGAACATCGAGCCGTCCGGGAGCGCGTGGGCCTGTTCGACCTGACGCATCTCGGCAAGGTGGAGGTCGCGGGGCCGGGGGCGCTGGGGCTGCTCCAAGGCGTCGTCACGAACGACGTTTCGACCGTCGACGTCGGCGGGGCGCGATACAACCTCGTCCTGAACGAGGGCGGTGGGGTGATCGAAGACCTGATCGTCTACCGCCTGGGCGAGGACCGCTACTTCGTCGTGCCGAACGCATCCAACACGCAGCGCGTGCTCCAGATCCTCGGTGAAGCGGATGCCCCCGATCGCGTCCATCTGATGTACCACCAGGACTGGTGCTTCCTCGCGGTACAGGGCCAGCGGTCGCCGTCCATCGTGACCGCGTTGTTCCCGGAGGCGCGGGAGCTGAGCTTCATGCGGTGCGTCGAATCGGCCTACCGGAGGCGCCCCGTGATCGTGACGCGCTCCGGGTACACCGGCGAGGTCGGATACGAGCTCTTCACGTACGAGGACATCGCCGTCGACCTCTGGCACGAGCTCGTCGATGCGATCGCGGACGTCGACGGGATGCCGTGCGGACTCGCAGCTCGGGACGTGCTCAGGCTGGAGATGGGGTACCCGCTCTATGGCCAGGATCTGTTCGAGTCCTCCACGGCGTTGGAGGCGGGACTCGGATGGGCGGTGTCGCTGGACAAGGGGGATTTCCGGGGACGAGAGGCGCTCGTGCGGCAGAAGCGCGAGGGACTCCCGAGCAGGCTCCGCGGTCTGCGGATGCACGAACGGCGGCATATCCCGCGCGCCCATTACCCGGTGTTCGATGGGGATCTGGTGATCGGCGAGGTCACGAGCGGGACGTTCTCTCCACTGCTCGAGACGGGGATCGGCCTCGCCTACCTCTGGCCGGCCGATGTGGCCGACGTGGGCGCGCAGGTCGAGGTGGACATCAGAGGCCGGCGGGGCGCGGCGACCGTCGTTCGGCCTCCGTTCGTGGATCGGAGCCCCCGCTAGAGGGCCATCGGCGGTTTCAACGCCCGCACGAAATCCCCGATGCCGTCCCGCCCGAAACGAACGTGATCGAGCAACCGGGACAGGATCCTCCGCGCCCGCGGTGACTCCCGGGTAGCAGCGACGATCACGTACAGACCCGAACCCGGGATCCCGATACGGCCGACCGGTCCGAATCCCGGCGCCGCCACGAAGTAGGACCAGCGGGTCGCCGCTCCGCCGTCCGAGCGACACACCCCGCCACCCCGTGCAACGAAGTCGCCTGGGGAGTCGGCCGCGCCATGCAGGAACGCCGGGACGTTGTCAACCAGGACCTTCTCGAAGGACGACGTACAGCCGGCCCGGTCGCGAAGATCGGAAAGCAAGGGCCCGGAGGCGGCGAGGTAATACAGGTCGCTCGGAACGCCCACGCGCGTGGCGTCCACCCACGTGGCGACCAATCCGGCGGTGCTCGGCCGCATCTCAGGCCACGTGTCGGGGTGAGGCGACGCGACGAACCCTTCGTGGAAGTCGTTCCCGTCCATCGGGACGGCCTGCCATCCGTGGGGGACGAGCCCGCTCACCGAGCCGGCCGTCACGCGGACGTACGGCGATCCCGTGGGACGGATCTGGATGGCGGGCTGTTCGAGGTCGGGGGTGCGGGCACTCACGCCCGTGCAACTCAAGGCGGCGAGCATCACGATCAACCCGAGGATCGGTCTCTGCACCCAGCGGTTCTCCTGAGCGGAGGATACGCCTCCGGCGGCGCTTGCCGCCACCACTGGACGTCGGGCTCAGGAGACGCCGACCGGCGGGGCAGCGAGTCGCTGCCCTTCGCGGATCGGGAGGCAGAACGAGATGCGGGTGCCCCCGCCGGGGAGCGGATCTGCCCACATGACGCCGCCGTGCTCCACGATGATCTGGCGCGCCAGGTGAAGACCGACCCCGGCGCCTGATCTCTCCTTCCGTAGCGTCGGCTCGCCCGTTGAGAAGGGCTGATCGAACGCCTGATTCGCGATGCTCCGGTCGAGGCCCTCTCCGCGGTCGGTCACGGTGACGACGACGCCCTCGTCCAGCGTGCGTGCGAGCAGCTCGACGGCGTGTCCGGCGGGGGAGTAGCGACAGGCGTTGTCCAGGAGCTCTCGGACGACCCCGCCGACGCGAGCGCCATCCGCGATCGCGTGGAAGGTGTCCGGTACCTGCGCCGTGATCGGGACGGACGGGTACGACCGGGATACCTCGTCGACGGCGTGGCGAACGAGGGGACCGAGATCCACGTTGGCGACCTCCAGCGCGAAGGTGCCTCGTTCCAGTTCGGCGATCGTGATGATCTCGTCGACGATCTGCATCAGGCTGTCCAGCGAGGACTGCAGCTGCTCGATGAACTGTTCCCGCTCTGCCGGTGGGACGTTCGGGTTCCGTAGGACGTAGGCGATGCCCTTCGCAACCGTCACCGGGGTCCGCAGCTCGTGCGAGATGTTCGCCAGGAAGTCGGCTTTGGCTGACGTGCCCTGGGACACGTTCGCCCGCAGCTCGTCGAGCTCCGTCTCCAGCTCCATCGCGCGAACGACGGTGCGAGCGACTTCGACCCCGAACGCCGTTGCGACCATCGCGGAGAGGACGACACCGCCTCCGAGCGCGGCACGGACCGCTCCGAGCACGACCTCGGGACCCTCCTCGCGCAAGACGTACCCGGCGGCGCCGGCGGCGAGGGTCTCGGCGATCCGGT
>DATAEV010000108.1:0-4240 GCA_036257875.1 Actinomycetota bacterium
TCCAGACGAGAGCGAACGGGCAACCCGCGCTCGCTTTCTACTCACGCGACCCCACCGGAGGCGTGTTCCGCGCGACCAGCCTGATGGTGGTCACGCTCGAGGGCCGTCGGATCACCGCGCTGACGCGGTTCGACCCCAGCGTCCTCTCGCATTTCGGGCTCCCGCGGATCCTGCCCGAGTAAGCCGTTCGCCGGCACCTTGACAGATCTTGGCGCAATCCATAAGCTCTGGCTTCTAGAAGGTAACGATTATGGATTCTGCGACCGTCGAGATCAGCGAGGAACAGCTGGACGCGGTGTTCGGGGCCCTGGCGGACCGGACGCGGCGGGCGATCCTCGCTCGGCTCGCCGAGGGTGAGGCCTCCGTGAACGAACTCCGCGCCCCGTTCGCGGTGTCGCAACCGGCGATCTCTCAGCACCTGAAGGTGCTCGAGCGCGCGGGCCTCATCTCGCGCACCCGGAAGGGGACGGCCCGGCTGAGCCACCTCGAGGCCGAGCCGCTCAGGGAGGCCGCCGCGTGGCTGGGGGGATATCGGAAGTATTGGGAGGAGAGCTACCAGCGGCTGGACGAGCTGCTGGGAGCGATCCGGAAGAACGAGCGGTCGGGAGCGTCCGACCAGGAAAGGAGCACGTCATGACCGAGCTGAAGGTCACCGCGGAGCCGGGATCGCACGAGGTGAGCACCGAGCGCGAGATCGACGCGCCGCGCGATCTGGTCTTCCGAGCGTACAAGGAGCCGGAGCTGCTGGCGCAGTGGCTCGGGCCCCGCAGGTACGCGATGGAGATCGACACCTACGAGTTCCGCGACGGCGGACGCTGGCGGTACGTGCACAGTGACGACCAGGGGAACTCGTTCGCCTTCCATGGCGTGTTCCACGGCGACCCGTCGCCCGACGGGATGGTGCAGACCTTCGAGTTCGAGGGCTACCCCGGACACGTGTCCCTCGACACTGCCGTGCTCGAGGACCGCGGCGACAAGACGCTGATCCGCACCGTCACCGTCTTCCAGTCGATCGAGGACCGCGACGGCATGGTGCAGAGCGGGATGGCCGACGGCATGCGTGAGGCGTACGAGCGCCTCGAGGAGCTGACGGCGAAGCTCATCGCGAACAGCTGAACAGGTCCATCAACCGCGTGGCGAGGATGAGCGTCGTCGGTCGTCGGTCGTAGGCGGCCGTCCGTGGGAAGGTTGATGGAGCGAATCACATCGAGAGGGGGGCGACCGATGACGTCCGCGATCGAGGTCCAGGGCCTCGTCAAACGATTCGGCAAGGTGACGGCGCTCGACGGCATCGACATGGTGGCCGGTCAGGGCACCGTGTTCTCCTTGCTCGGGCCGAACGGCGCCGGCAAGACGACTGCGATCCGCATCCTGTCCACGCTGCTCGTGCCGGATGCCGGCTGGGCGCGCGTGGGCGGGTACGACGTGGTTCGCCAGCCCAAGTCTGTCCGTCGACTGATCGGGTTGACCGGGCAATACGCGGCCGTGGATGAGTTGCTCTCGGGCAAGGAGAACCTGTACATGATCGGGCGCCTCCTGGGGATGGGAGGGTCGGCCGCGCGCGCCCGGGCAACCCAGCTGCTGGCCGACTTCGATCTCTCGGAGGCCGCCGGCAAGCTCGCACGCACGTACTCGGGCGGCATGCGTCGCCGACTCGACCTGGCCGCGAGCTTGGTCGGGCGACCGCCGTTCCTGTACCTCGACGAACCGACCACGGGCTTGGACCCCGCGAGCCGCCGGGACCTGTGGAGCATGATCCGGAGCCTCGTATCCGATGGAACGACGGTGCTGCTCACCACGCAGTACCTGGATGAGGCGGACCAACTGGCGGACGAGATCGTGGTGATCGACCACGGCAAGGTGATCGCGGCCGGCACGTCGAAGGACCTCAAGATGCGCGTGGGCGGACAGGTCGTGGTCGCCCAGCCCGTCGATCTGGGCGATGTGCCGACCGCCCGTCGCATCCTCGAGTCGTTCGCCAGGGACGAGGACGCGATCCACACCGAGGGCGAGGTCGTGACGGTGTCGATCGCGGACGGCGTGCAGCTGGGTCAGGTCGCGCGGCGCCTCGACGACGAAGGGATCCAGATGGACGAGCTCGCCCTCCGCCGTCCCAGTCTCGACGAGGTGTTCCTCGCGATCACCGGCCACGTGACCGAGGAGAACGAGCTCGACGTGGACGCCGACGCTGAACGGAGGTCGTCATGAGCGCCGTCGCCATCCAGGACAGCGGACGTTCCAACATCATCACGAACACGCTGACGATCGCTCGGCGGAACCTGCTCCACATCAAGGCCACGCCCGAGCAGCTCGTCGAGATGTCGATCCAGCCGCTGATGTTCCTCGTGCTGTTCGTGTACGTGTTCGGCGGCGCGATCGCCAGCTCGTCGAAGCAATACCTGCAGTTCGCGCTCCCCGGCATCCTGGTGCAGACGGTCGCCTTCCTGCCGTTCACTACGGCGATCGCGATCAACGTCGATTTCCAGCGGGGCGTGATCGACCGGTTCCGATCCCTACCGATCGCGAGGTCGGCGGTGATCGGGGGTCGGATCACGGCCGACGGCTTCCGCGTCACGTGGAGCGTCCTGTTGATCACGGGACTCGGCGTGGTGTTGGGCTTCCGGTTCGGGGGGACCGCGGTGGAGGCGGCCGCGGCCATGATCCTGGTGATCGCGTTCGGGCTCACGATGTGTTGGCCGATGGCCTTGATCGGGATCACCGCTCGGACGACGGAGTCGGTGAACACGTTGGGGTTCCTGATCATCCTGCCGCTCACGTTCATCAGCTCGGCCTTCGTGCCGCCAGAGACGATGCCGGGGTGGCTGCAGGGGTTCGCGAGGTGGAACCCCGTCACGGCCGTCATCGACGCGGCGCGTCGGCTGATGCTCGGGCTGCCGGTCGGCGATGCTTTGGTCAGATCGATCGTCTGGATGATCGTGATCGTTGCCGTGTTCGCGCCGCTCGCGATCGCGCGGTATCGCCGCCGCGTTTGAGTCTCCGCGACCACCTCGATCGGCCGGCCTCTGGCGTCGCCAAACCCCCTGGAGCACTGGAACGGCACGAAGTGGAATGTGGTCACGCTTCCGCCGGTCGTCGCGACGTCCTCTCTCTGTGTGGTCGCGGCCCGCCCCACCGGCCAAGTCTGGGCGGTCGGCACCCAGAACAGCCACACGCAGGTCCTTGTCTTCGGTCGATGCACGTGAGGCCGCTCGCCGCTGCGACCATGAACTCACCGCTTACGCCGGCGATGCCCAAGAGTCTGGGCGGGCAGCGGACGGGCTCGTATACCGATGGGCAAGAAGACCTGAGCGACACCGTGAGCCCTTAACGTCGAACGATGCTGGGGCTGCCTCCGACCGGTGCATCCCGGCCGATGTGGCGGCCTACGCGGGGTTCGCGGTGTCGCCCAGAGCAGCAACTCGAGGATTTGCGGATGCTCAAACCGCATGTCGTCCCTACCTGGCCATGAACCGAGACGTGTCACTCGAATCCTGCGGATCTAACCGTGAGTCGGAGATGTCGGCCCGGATTTCCTCGCTCGAGAGCGCACGGAACGCCTCCTAGGTCCACGTGGTCGGCTCGAGCCCATTGCCACGATCGAGAAGGCTCACTCGTCGCCTTATCGGCAGCTCTCGTGCAACCCGAACTCCGCCGACAACAGCGAATGGCTTGACGACTACTCGTTGAGGAAAACGGCGAGACGGCGACGACACCAGGAGGAAACCCTGATGCCGGCGCCGCCTCAATGCGACTTCAGTGTCCGCGTGGAGTCAACATTCCAGGCAGCTGTTCTTCGACCCTTGTGGTCGTGACTCTATTCACACCCGTAGCCGTCGTTGTCCGCATCGAGCCCGTACGGGTCCGATCCAGTCACGCGATACGTGTCTCCGGGCTTGGTGTAGTACGGCCCGTTGCCCGAACCTCCGGCGCAGTCGTAATCTGCGCCGCCATGATAAGTGAGGCAGGGGCTATAGCCCGGTGTGCATGTGACACTGCCGCCTCCACCTCCGCCGCCACCGCTGGTTGCATGCTCGTGCTTCGCGGTGGGAGAGATGTCCGGCAAACAATCCAGGCGAACCGTCTTCCTGTTGACAGTCACCGCTCGGTACGTGCCGGTTTGGTCGGCGATCGCAACGTCGTAAGCGCCTAGAGATCCCGTATGGACCTTCTTGATGGGGTGCCACGAGCCGGTGACGAGCTTTTGGATCAGGACGAGCCGGTTTGCCTCACAAGCGTGAAT